>JADHUM010000007.1 GCA_016784545.1 Candidatus Neomarinimicrobiota bacterium | reverse complement strand
AATAACAAGAATAAATACAACTTATCTAGTTTATTATCAAAAGGTTACGCATGATCTGTCTAGTCGCGGGATCGAAACCCTAACTAAGTATCCTCTATTGGACCCCCGTTTTCACACAGCCTCTTAATTCGGGTGCTTTAAAGAAATCCTATTTAGGCTCAAATTCCTACTTCAGAAGCAGCATTCGTTTGGCCTGGGTGCCAAATTCGGTTTCCAGGACAACCATATACACGCCAGCGGCATAAGCACTTCCATCAAAGTGAAGGGTATGCTTTCCACTTGGGAGATTGTCATTCACCAGAATTTCCAATTCTCGACCTCGAATATCGAAAATGGAAATCTGAGTTTGCATACTTGAAGGCAGATCAAAACTAATCACCGTCTCGGGATTGAAAGGATTGGGATAGTTCTGATACAGGCTGACCTGAGCTGGCAATTGGGTTTCAAGTGAAGGATCAATTGAAACGCCTCCCATCTTTTTAACAACCCTGAGTTCATCAAAATGAATTTGACCAGCAGCATCACCGGCTTCCTCATCATAGGATAATTGAAAACTATCGATACGATACCCATCTCCATCAAGTATTTCGTTGCCAATCCAGATTCCCACCAGTTCCGGATCGCTCAAATCCCATTCAAGCAGTCTCCAACCTTCCCAATCCACAACATGATAAAGGGATACTTCATGATTGGGCCAGGAAACACCAATTTTTTCATCCAATGCAAAACGCAGCCTGTTTCCGCTGGCATCTCCATAGACAAAGCATTGCAAAATGTATGAATTATCGAAGACAACATCCCGCGCTGCTCCACCGGATAGATATTCCCTGATCATATACGGACCTGCTCCCCCATCATATTCAGGATCCCAGGCGTATTTCAGATAAGCAGATTTCTTCCTTGAGCTATAATCATAGGATGCAGGCAGGTAGACCAGATTGGTATACTCAAATTCTGTGAGAGAACCGAGAATTCCAGCAGTGGTACCGCTATATCCAGGGGCAGCCCACGATCCCAGGGTTCCGCGCATATCATCGATGAGAATGGACTCGGTGTAATGATTCAATTGGGTTACAAAGCTGACAGTCACTTCTTCAACCATGGCATTCCCGGCAGTATCCGTTATGGATGTGTTTAGATGAAGCGAATAGGTCTCGCCACCAATTAGTGGTTCTTCAGCTCGAACATCAATAATGGATCTGACTTCATTGGCTGAATGAACAGGATCAATTTCAATCTGTTCATCCCCCATCATTAAGGTGACATTGGTTTCATTTACAGTAGCTGGATCCAGCAGTTCGTTGAATGTGAAGCTGAGAACCCCCATCACATCAAAGGAATCTACACCGGCAGCTGGATCAGGAAACATGGACCTGATTTCTGGTCCGGTTAAATCCACACTATGAGTTGAGAAGCTAATTGAGTAGGCATCTCCGGGGACCCCATCCCCATTTCCATCAAGTTGCACACCATTTACGTCCATTGATGTGGCACCGATGGTCAGAGTATAGGTCGTACCAAATTCATAATGACCATCTACATAAAGTCTCAGTCTTTTATCACCAGGACTCCATAAGTAATCATCCATCTCAATGTCAGGTGTGAATACAATGGCGGCATTCACACTGGCAATGTCCATGGTCTTGCTAAAGTTGATATCAATGATATCGACCACACTTACTGTATCTCCATCCGTTGGTAGGATATCTGCAACTTGTGGTGCATACGATGGTAATGGGGCTGACACTACTATGTTTGAGGTAAGGGATTCATTCCAGTACCGATCCAGCATGGTGGAGGCATAATAGTATTCAGCGTTATGATCCTGATTGCCATCAAAGGCGTCAACTATGCTGTAATTATCCTGTCCAAAATGAACATCAACAATTGTGGATTGATCCTGATCGATACTATTCAGTGCATCCCGATAAACCACAAACCATTGGTCCTCAGATAGACCGGCTGGCGGTGCAATATCTAGCTGGATGTTTAGTTCATCTAATTGAGTCAGACTAATACCAGGGGTGCCTGGGGTGGCATCCAGGATGAGGCCCGTATCACGAACCTTGGTCTTTTTGGCAAAGAATCCAGCCCCGGCATTGTCGAAATAATCAAAGTCCTTCCAGCTGCCATATGAGAAAAACTGGAAACCATCAACCCAACTGACATTTCTGACCGCATTAATAATACTGGTATGATTTCCCCAGCTATCCACCATTAAATAAGAGCCAGGACCTGCCGTAAAGAGGCGTCCAGCCGTAATCCCGGGCTGAATATACTCACTCCAACAATCAGGGCAGTTGCCTTGCAGCATGCCAATAAATGAAGTGGCTGTCAGCCAGTGATAGTGCATGGGTGTGAGTTGGTCGATACTACCATCATTAAACCATTTTGCAGCATCTTGATAGACCACATTATACCCGTTCCACCCAGACCAATTGTATTTCCCCAGCGCAGCAACAGACAGACGCACATAGGGCTTCTGGGTCTGAATAGAATCGTGCAGAGCTTCAACCAGACTGGTAACAGAGGATCTCCAGAACTCAGGCCAGCTTGCATAACCCTCAGGTATTCCACCGCTGTAGGGATGATCAATATCATATAGATAACGACCGCTTTGTGGATCGAGTAAGTTCAGCATCATGGTCGGATCTGGGACTTGATCAAGCTGACTGATCTCAGCTACGGGATCAGGGTGTGGTTGTCTGAACAACAAATCGCTGTATTCGTTCCAGCGTACATAATCGAGGTGGATCCCATCAATATCGTAATTATTGACTATCTCCATGGCGACATCTACGAGATATTCTCGTACTTCAGGCAATCCAGGAGATAGTGCTCTACTGGATGGCATGGGGATATCCTGCTGATCCCGGCAAACCCATTCGGGGTGATCCCCGGCTGGTGTTCCCGGAGCGGTTGATGCCGCTTGAAAAGTGTTAAACCAGGCGTGTAGCTCCAACCCCCGCATATGTGCCTGTTCGACGGCGTATGCCAGTGGATCATAACCTGGATAAGAACCCCCTGCGTAATACCCCCAGGGTTCAAATGATGAATTATAATAGGCTGTTCCGCCCTGGCGGGCTTGCCATAGGACTGCGTTCATGTTGGCTTCAACATGATTATCTAAAATTTCTCTTACGCGAGCCTGATTTTGAGCGACTGTGCTTCCAGCATTTATATGCTCCCAGGTAATAACCCAGGTAGACCGCCACTCATCGTTGGTGGGCTGGGCCATGATTTGTTGCACGACAAATAGAACAGTCAATATTGCGAATAGTTGTTTCTTCATGTGGGACTCCATTTTTTTCACCCGCTAATGTAAGCCAAGGGGAATGAAAAAATGCGGTACTTAAAAATAATGAAAAAAAAGGGGCTGAATTAACAGCCCCTTCTTCAAACAATAACGGTTAATTACTTAACCAAAGTCATGCTTTGAGTATACATGGCTCCATTGGCTGTAAATTTAGCGATATAGACACCAGCTGCAAATTGAGAAGCATCAAAGGTGAATGTATGTTCGCCAGCTGAGAGATAGCTGTTGTTCAATACAGCAACTTCTGCTCCGCGCATGTCATAGATGCGAAGATCAGCTACGCCACCATCCTTCAAGACAACATCAAGCTTGGTGCTTGGGTTGAAAGGATTTGGATAGTTAGCTTTTAGAGCATAGCCACTAATCATAGTACCAGTATGTTCCCATACGCCAACAACATCTTTTTCAATTTTGAAAATAGCAGGATTGTCCCAGCTATTGAAAAATGTGACGTAGGCAGTGTTACCATCAGCGGCAAAATCAATACCACGAGGTTTGATACCAAGAGCAACCATGGAAGCACCAACGATGAAACTGTCAACCATTGTATCCGTGGCTGGATCAAAAGCATAGAAACCACAGTTTTGGAAGGCTGCACCACCTGTGTTACCAACCCACAGACGACCAGCTGGATCCCAACCGGTTGCTTCTACAGAAAGACCTGGAAAAAGTGAATCAATATCAGCGGTGAAATCACCATAGACATCGCCGGTGCTGCTATTGAAACGGACCAGTCCGTGGCTACCAGTGAAATTGCAATGATAGATTGCACTTCCATCAGGAGCAACTTCGATGGTACGTGAGTAACCACCGAGCATATCGGCAGGCACCAGATTATCAATTAATTCCCAATCTGCATCATAGGCATTGATAGGACCAGCACTGGCAACAACAGCGTTACAGTACATGTTGCCATCATCATCAAAAGCAGCGGCAGTAATGGATTCTCCATCCCATGGATCATCATCTGGATCAGCCGTTGGGTAAGGTGTTATTTTGTCCATACCTTCACCAGTTAGATGATTGATGCGATAAAACGTACACCAGGAACCGGCGACGATATTACCGTTATCGTCTGTCCTCAGCCCACGATTTGAATTCTGAAGTGTATCTGTCACACCATCAACAGTTAATTGTATGATAGGTGAAAAACTGGCTTCGGTTCCATCTGGGTTGAAAACATAAATGGCACGTACACCATCTTCATAATCAGCAGTACCGCTACCTGTGTCAATCATGACGGTTTCAGAGTTATAATATGGTGTGTACCAAATTTTCCCTGCGCCATCAACCGCCAGTCCCTGTCCATAAGCATCCAATGTATCAGCAGCTTCTGTACCTAATCCACCGGTCCAACCGCCCCAATATTGGCCATATGCCGAAAAGGCAAATAGACTCAGGATTAACATCATTGTTACCGTTCTCTTCATGTAATACCTCCTAGTTTTGTATAGCCGTACACATTGGTGTTCGGCCCATGAATTGAGTTGTCGTTTTATTGCTAATTGCGCCCGTAATATAGCGCACTTGTCAAAGATTGTGCAATGCGAAATGCCCCTGTAGGGAGCTCATCGGTTGAGCTATTCATTGTCCGGGCGCAATATATATAATTGCCATTTCCCCAGGACAGATGTGTTGCTGGAGAAGTCAGCACAGCGTTATAGAATGGCTCGACGGCCTGTGTCGCAAAATTAATGGTTACGATTGCTGGACCGGCTGATTCGCTTAGACCAATATAAAAGAGACCATCAGAGTCCACGACCATGCTCAAAATATTCTGATCCGTTGAATATTCAGCATCAGCCCAATCATAGACTAATTCCCTGGGACCCAGTTCGTCACCAGCTAGAATTTCGTGGCGCCATATTGCTTCAGTTACGGTTACAGCTACATCGGTTCCCTCATAGATGCCTGCCACATAGACATAACCATCATAGACCCTCATGGCTGTATAGCTGTAGTCCTCTGCCAGGGCAACCCCGCGGTTGGTCTCAGCTGTGATATCAATAAAATACAATGAATCATTTTTGCCACCGCAGTAGAGGTTCTGGTCTACATTAAAATCAAAACAGGCTATTTTTGAACCAACCCTGTGCCAGCGATCGGCAGCACCACCTGCTGCATCAACACGATATACATAGGGATTATTCCTGCAAAAATAAACGGTTCCTCCTGGACCCATTTTCAGGTCATTGGTTGTGGCACTTAATCCTGTGCCAAATTCTGTACGGACCCCCAGGGTATCAACCTTGTAAAGAATCTTGTCGGTTCCTGCAATAAATACATTCTCATCTGCATCAACAGCTACTGCATTGGGAAGCTTTTCAGGTTTCTCCCCGATGAAGCTACCCCATTCGATTACAGCGCGTTCGATACGAAAATCCTGGTCATAAACCGCCCCGGCATAGGCACCCTGTACAGCAACCATGACTTGTACACCACTGATAGCATTTAGTGAAGCATCGGTGATGACAATGGGCATTGTCAAAACCAGTTGTGCTGCAGTGGATAACTCGGTATTAAGGGTGGCAGTAACGCCATTAAAAGTGACTTGATTCTCTGTAAGCGTTGGTGAAAAATTCTCACCGCTAATGGTTACCGTGGTGAGACCATCATAGGCCACATCTGGTGGATCCAATGAAGTGATAACGGGTGTTGCTCCACCTGCATCATCTGGATTCCAGATTGGATCTGGATAGTCATCATATTCACAGCCGATCCCCCCAATGAGAATGAGGCCAATAATTAAGCAACTGAATAAATTTTGTGTTCTCATAAACTTAATTCTCCAAATCCTACGCACGGATCATTTATCTAATATGTAAATCTTACGGTTATCATCTGAACTTCATCCAGGATTCCAAAAGGTATGTACGCATAATCAACCCCGAGACCAAAACGTGAAACGCCAAAACCAAAGGAAGAAGCTCTTTCATCGCGATTGTCGAGATAGCCATATCGTAGATAGAGCATATCCAGGAGCTTATACTCCATACCTATATTAAGATATTCTGGATAGGAACGTGAATGAACAGCATCCACACTCATCATTAATGAGTGGGCATCAGAAAAGTTGGGGATGAGATCAATCAAATCCATAGAGAGACCCATGGTGAATGTTAGAGGCAACTGGAAATTTTCTTCCAGATAGGCGATTTCATTTGAAAAATTCCTCACATTCATTCCGAAGGATATTCCCTTAAACCCTGTATCAAATAGGGTTCCAAAATCAAAAGCTACTGCCGAAGTAGAAAACTTCTGAACAGAAAGACTATCTTTCACATCTGCTTGAGTTGGATGGATCTCAACAACTGCTCCACCGAGCTGCTGTACTGCATATTTAATCTGTGAACCGATTGAAAACCTATCAGACAGACTCACCGCATATCCAAAACCCAGACTGAGAGCAGAAGGTTGAATGGTATGCGTTTCAATCCATCCTGGTTCGTGACCCCAGACCATGGTTCCCTGCATATCACCATAATTTACTGATTGAGCAGTGACCCCAAATACACCATACTTATTATTGGCAGGTTTATAGGCCATGCTCAGCGTGGTATGATTGATATCGGCAATCCAGGTATTCTTGCTGGCTACGATGTCCACCGTACCCTCCATTTCAGCCATACCTGCAGGATTGAAAAAGAGAGAACCTGAGCCGTATGGCATGGTGGTCATAGCTCCTGCCAGGGCTGCTCCTCGTGCATCTGAAATCACACTGAGGAACTGGAATCCTGTTTGAGCCAGTTTTGTAAATTCTGCAAACGCCGTACTCGAAAGAAGCAGGGTCATCAGAATGGCTAGTCGTTTATTCTTCATATCATGTCCCTCAGCGATTGATCATTCTATTGCTCGCGCATAAGGACGACGCGAAAATCATCCAATGTTGTTGCTTCCATACGAGCTAACTCAAATAAGTAGGTCCCCGCATCAAGTTCGAACTCATACCTGCCCTTTATGGTTGGTACTGGACCAGGTAAGCTATACAGACTGGCAACCAGTTCTGGTGACATATCGTCGGACGCTAAATCAATCCGAAGCATACTCCCCGAGTTGTCAGCAAACAGACTGGGTTGAGCGTGGTGATTCAGATAGATCACATAGGTCCCTGGGGTGGTTACATTCAGCAGGCGAAACGATAGACTGTCGGCAGTGAGCCGGGTGACATAGACCGTATCATTTGCTGCAAACGAGGGACGTCCCGTGGTTCCCAGGGCCGTATATATGTCTATGAGCTCCAGGGCATTGCTCGTATCCACAGCCATGATTACCGTATCCAGACCACCTCCTGCCAGGAGGATACCAAGATTGGTTCCATCAGCATAAATTGATGCATTTCTCATTCTCAGGCTAATCTCGAGGGTGTCTGCCATGGAATAGACAGCCGCTTCATCCACGGCTGATAATTCAAACTTTTCATCCTCAAAATCCTCACAGGTAACGAGAACCAGACCGAGGACGAGTATCCCCATTACAAGCTTTAAATATTGATTCCACTTCATCATTTTAAAAAATCCTCCGTTGGGTCTTAAGCCCTTAGCGAATGACTACAAATTTTCGGATTACTTTATCACCGTCTGGTGTCTCAAATGTTGCAATATAAACACCACTAACAATAATCTGGCGCGATGATGTCATGAGGTTCCAACTGGCAACACCACTTCCCACATGATTATATGTATATATCTTATCTCCACGCTCTGTGAAAATATTGATCTCACATGCAGCGGGTAAATTCCAGAATTTGATACTGTTCTTTTCACCAACGTACTGGAGGGTTTCATTTGAAATCACGTAGGGATTTGGAACGATAACCACGTTGTCAATACTCTCTGCTGGCGGTTTCAGCATGGAAGCACCCTTGTTGGTTCTGGTAAAGAAAAGGCTGCTGCGCAATGGGATTCCAGGTTCTAATTCGTTTGTGCTCCCATCATCATAGGATATAATGTAATAGAAATATAATTGGCCTCGTTCGGCTGACATATCTGAAAACTCATGAGCCAACGAACCATCAGTCACATTAAGATCAGCAATCTCATAATAGGTTGAGTCATACTGACCCTTGGCACGGTATAATTTATACCCTTCAAAATTTGGGTGTGACAATGAGGCATTCTCAGCCCAGGTCAGGTAAATCCTGTTACCCTGTGAGATCACTTCAAAAGATTGAGGCGGATCAGGAGGTGTCATACTCCCCATGTCCATCCCATTTTTATAGAGAAAACGGGCCCGACGGAAGGTTTCCATGAGACTGTCACGACTCGTGTAAACCCAGGAATTCTTGTACTCATCTGCATCAGCAACGCTTGTGAGTGTCTGCATTGATCCATCAGGCATTTCAGCTGTAGGAGTTTCACCTAATGCAACATGACGAAACCAGGTATTACCAACCTTTTGATTCATCTCACGGTTGAGGCCAGCAGCGCCCTCTGCCACAACAATCCGTACTGTGTCACCAGGTGCCATGGTGTAAGGACCAAATGACCAGGTCTGTGAATACCCACCGGCAGTAGAAAATTGATCAGGAAACTGACCCTGGGATTTCACTTGCTCAGAATGATTTAGAGGTTCATGACCAGCTGCTACAAATTGGGTGTACCCTCGCTCCATACGAGAACTACTGAATTGATCATTGTTGGTCGTCTCAGCATCGTTGGATTCAATTTTTTGAGTGGTAGAAGGTTGATAAACATCATCGGAATGATCGCTTGCTGATACATCGGCATGCAAAACGACTGCTCCCATGAATTGAGATGCACCCATTAAGCCATCAGCCAACCAACCCTGATAGTTTGGTGAACCGATGTTATCGTAGCTCAGTGTGGAATGACGACCATGCCATGAAGTGTAGGCACGCATCATTTCATTATCGTAATCGTACTCATCAATCCCCATACGCCCGTAGTCTGGGGCGCCTGAAAACATGGATGTCGTCTGAGGGCTATCTGGATCCTCTCCAATGACGCTGTTCATGGTATTCATACCCCAGCGACAGTTCTGAGGAGTTCCCCATCCCCTGCGGCCACGCCAATCAATACCGGACCCCTCGACAGTACCTTCACCAGCAACAGCATTTCTAAACTGCCAGTGAAAATAGACACCCTCTAAAGTATTGCTGTGACTGATGGTTTCATCTTGACTGACAATACCGGTGTTTACAAATGTGTACTCATAAATAAAGAAATTGTCATAGTATTGCTGACTGAAGGCATAAACATTTCTATCAAAGGAAATACCCGTGGAGGTGTTTACTGAATTGTATATCTGACGGTCAGCTTTTTGGAAAACATCAAATCCACCATCATCCACCAGATCATCCCAATCCAGATCCGAAGCCAATTCCCCATCAACTATAATGGTTGGTGCTGCAAATCTTCCCGTCATACCAAACGCCGTGGGCATAAATTCATTGGAGGCAATTTCCGGACGTGGGCGAGGTCCACAATGGGCGATCTTATAATCAAAGGTGGCGTTTGCCACGGGATCTTCGTAGTTGGCAACTGCAATCCACATGCCCTTGGCTGCCTGCATGTCCTGGTGATCATAAAATGCATTCCAACGCATGCCAAATTGTTGTTCAGCACCGACATCTTCCTCTGGTTCTGATCCAATTGCTTGATAGAAATTATGCAAGCTTCCAACTTTTATCCACCGGAATTCAGCGGCAAAGTTCAGGCTTACAAAAGCAAGGATCAGTAATAGAATTACCACACTTGAAGGTGTACTGATCTTGATTCTTGATAGATTTCGTTTCATATGAATTCCTTGAATAATTCTCAATACTTCGAATTAGAAATTATAAGCCAGTTTCACACCCACAAAAATGTCACGGGGTGCCAGGAACATGAGCGATTCATTTGGAGGATTGGCAATGTACGCTTTGTCATCAAGTACTTTCTGAATGGTGGCATCACCCACCTGAGTCCAGTCACCATCAGCTGCTGAATAACTCATATACATATTCTCTTCTTCAATCCAATAGTAGACGTTTTCAACGCCACCCAGTGCTGAACCATCGTTCGCATAGGCAGAATATTGAAAATCCATGGCCTGATAATCAACATCATCTGGTCGGTAGTCACCCAGGCGATCATCACCGCTGATATGGTTGAACCCAAGCTCTTCGTACACTTCCTCGCCAAAGTGGAGTGATTCCTGGTAATCCACATAGTTCTGGCCAGTGGCCATACTTGCTGTTGAGAAATGCTTGAAGTTGAAAAGGTTGTAGGCTTCAGCCAGGAAGGTCAGATTGACGTTCCCCATGTGGTAGGTCTTGGAGAGCTTGCTGTTTACATTATAGGAATCCTTCCAGCGGACATTGTTAATAATGCCGGCTACATTTCCATAAGTTGCATACGCTCCAGCCACCCAGCGGCCAGTAAAGGACAGATGCCAATCGCTGAGAATTTTGTCTCCCGCAAATGTTGGACCAAAGTTCTTAGGGGTATGAAGGCCAAGATTGAAGTTAACCCGAGGCTGTGGCAATGGTTTATACTGAACCTGCCTGGAATAATTTGCTTCTTCTTCGCGTTGTTCGGCTGGATTGCGATAAAAATTGCGAACCCCGAAACGACCTGAACTATAAATAGAGTAGGTGTAGTTGAAAAATGCAGTTATCCAATCGCCGCGACTCTTACTCAATTCGAATTCAAATCCACGGATATCCTGATAGAAGATGGCAGCATATCTGGAGTAGTCTACCGTATTACTCTCGAAGGTGATGGTTGAGGATTGATCCGATTTATCTTTATAATAAGCAGAGAGGTGCAATAAATACTGATCAAATATTGCCTGATCATATCCCAGTTCAAATGCCACCGTCTTTTCCATTGGCAATTCAGGATCACCAAAAGTGGACATTTCACCACCGGTCACGCGGCGCACGCCAAAGAGTTCATCAGGATTAAATTTCTGACGCATATGACCATAGTTAAAGTACAATTTTGAATTGATTGAAATGGGATGAGAGATACCTATTCTGGGTAGGAGTGTGAATGTTCCTTTAGCCTTCTTGGTTGGGATTTGATCCTCAATATCATCAGTATAACTAGACGAAAAGAAAATGTCATCATAGTCATCTACATCATACCAATCTGTATTGGGATCGAAATATTCTGCACGCAAACCGATGGAGGCGATCCACCCATCAAACTCCAGCTTATCCTGAACATAGAGCCCCATCTGATAAGGACTTCTATGCCATTTGCTGAAGGGTCGCCCAACAGGCAATACGGGATTTATGGCACCATAATTCATGTCATAGTCAAAATATTCAAACTGATAGCCCGTTTTGATTTGATTGTGCTGATTGACCTGATTGGTGTAATCCAACTTGACTTTAATTCTGGATGTGGTTGAGGTGTCCCGAGCATTACTCTTGAGACCCATGGAAAATATTCCAGCTACAGAGGCAGAGGTTCCATCATCAAATCCAAAAGGACCTTCATCAGTCAAATATTCTGCTTCACCCGGGAAAATATCAAACAATGTGGAATCGCGGCGTTCACCAGGATTTGTATCATAACTGGTTTTGGAATACTCAACTATACCTTCATAGTAAGAGTTGGTATTGATGAGGGTGGTCAGTTTCGCTGAAACCATATTGGTATTAATATCTGTGAGACAGTAATAATCTGGATATAAAAGTTTCCAGGACTGTTGAGAATTGGTACCAAAAACGCTGGCAATACCCCAGGTACTGGTAAATATGCTTGGAGTACCTGTCCCACTTGAGGTTGAAGCGGATGTATTTTTATTGAAAGTTGAAATGGATAGTTTCATTTTTGAATTGATATCTGATGTGAGTCGCAAGGTTGCCACCCAGTCTCTATAGCCATCCGTTGACATGGGTGTGAGATACATTTCCTGGGAGCCTGAGTAAGATGCAAAGAATCTTAGATTGCCTAGAGCCTTGCTGATACCTGGTACGGGTCCCCCAAATCCAGCATCAATTTGATAATCTGGTTTGGTGATATGGCCTTGTCTGCGAACTTGCCATTCAAATAGACGCTTGGCACCTGTGGGTGTCAAATCATTGGTGGGATCATCATCTGAAAGGAGTTGTTCTGATACTTGATTCCAGCCACTGAATGCTGGATATCTACTTTGAGTGAATGCATCCCAGGCACCGTTATCTGTACCGGTCCAGGCAACATCATCATCCAGATAGGGTCGCATAAAATAGGCATCTTTGTCAAATAGAGACATGCCAAAGTGTTTGGGTGCAGGTGGACTATATCTATAGGATAAACTCATGGAGTAGCTGTCCTTCCCACCCTCACGAGTCACCACATTGATAAGACCAGACTGGAGATCACTATATTCAGCATTAAATCCACCTGATTGTATCATTATTTCTTTTACCGAGCTCAAGGGGATACCTGAAATGGGGGCTCCTGTACGATCATCCTTGAGGGTAACACCATCCATCATCATGGTCATTTCATCTGCGCTACTACCGCGAATTGAAAGCCCTTCAATACCTGCCTGAAGACCAATAACATCACTGACGCTATTAATGGGCATATCGACGATCTCATCTGAGCTCAAGTTGCGCTGACTTGAAGCTACATCCTGCCGCACAACGGGTTTCGTGGCTTCAATCACCACTTCTTCTCCCTGGAGAGCCAGGCTTGATAGCCTGAAATTCTGGGTTGTGTTCAAATCAATTCTCACCTGAACATCGCTGTATGTGACAGAAGCGTATCCTATATAATTAGCGGAAAGATTGTAAGATCCAGGTGGTATGCTAAGGATGGCGAAATACCCATTAAAGTCCGTGGCAGCACCAACTCCCAATTCGCTAATCATTACATTCACACCAATAAGGGGCTCACCGGATTCATTATCTGTGATAACTCCAGAGATTTTTCCCGTCGTTGATGCGAGTATTGCTGTGCTTAATAAACACAAGAGCAACAGACTATACAGCTTCTTCATTTCCTAATCCTCGATTTATAATGCTTTTGAACACAAATTTTCCAATTCGTCAACATTAAAGCGGAACTCAAAAAAATATCCCTAACTAATTTCTTGCCATAAATATAACCGACAAAGAGTTAATACATAAACTTTATTAACTCTAATATTTCAATACCAGATCACCTGATAATGAGAAATTTTCTGTAGGTCGATCGACCATCTGGTAATTCAAAATGAGCAAGATACACGCCGCTCACTACAGTCTGCCTAAAATCAGTCAATTCGCGCCATTCCTCATCCCCACTACCATCTGTATGATCGATTGTTTTAACCAAATCCCCGCGTTCCGTATAAATACGTATGATGCACTGACCAGGAATATCCAGAAACATGAGTTTGTTTGACTCACCCAGATAATCCAGCTTGGTTCCACTTCTTCGAATGTTAAAAGGATTTGGAACGACTCTGATAGCATCCAGATCTGTTCCGGCTTGTCGCTTCAGAACGGCTGATTTTGTGGTTTGGGTATAGTATCTACCACTATGTAGAGAACCCTTCGGATTCATTTCAGTCTGATTATTCGATCCATCATTAAAAGCTACAATGTAATAGTAGTAAGCTTGCCCACGAACCGGCGTCGTATCATCGAAATAGTAATCAATTGTTGGATGATCAGTGCCAACACCACAGGCAAAAATTTCTTCATGGGTGGTATCCGGCTTGCCAATGGCTCGAAAAATCTTGTACCCAGCAAAGTCAGATTCAGACTCAGAGGGGCTGGCCAACCAGCTCAGACTAATTCGATCTCCCCCAGATTCAACATTGAAATTTGTTGGGGGTTGAGGCGGTTGTGGAATATCGAAGCCATTATCAAAATTTCTCAGAGCACGGCTAAAGGTCAGCATGATTGAATCCTTACCCGTGTATACCCATGAATTTTTGTAGACATCCTTGTCAGTCGTTGTTGAACCATCAGGAAGGTCGAATGGACCTGTATCAGAGGGATCCCGATAAGCTTGCTGCCATCTTGCCCCAATCTCTTCACAAGCCTGACGACTAAGACCACTTACGCCTTCTGCCTCAATGATGACAACACTCTCACCATGAGCCAGATCGAAAGGTCCATAGGTCATCATGACATTGGTACCACCGCCATCACCATGGATGGTTTGAGGATCAAGTCTGTGAGTTATGGATGTAAGGTTCTCCTCATCCATCCTGCCCGTGCCACCCAGTCCGCTGTGTGGGTTGCCACTTAACATGCTGTAAACTGCTGTCATGCCGGGAATATCTTCTACCCGCTGGTAACCGACACTTGGATATGTATCTCCTGCATGCCACCCCAGGAAGGTAGGTTGATTAATGTTATCACTGGAGTCTGATGCACTCACATCAACATGCAGAATGGCTGATCCTGTATTGTGGGGGGAAACCAGCCGCCCGCTGCCATTCACATCTGGTGCCCCGATATTGTCCCAGGTCAGGAGATTTGATTGACCCAGATATGACCAACCAGCTCTGATCCAATCTTTGATAGGATCGGCCACCGTAATAGCATCCTGATAGTGATCTGCATAGGTTTCACCACGTCTGGTCACCCAATTGTGTTTTCCATAGGACTGACTGCCCTCAGTATATGAAGCTGTCTCGCGACCCATACTATAGCGAGTCCCCCACCCCATGCGAACCCCTCGCAATGAGTCGGTGAGCTCAATATCAGCATCCCAGTTAATATTTCCCGTATTGGTGAAGGTGTAGATTTTGATAAAGTAATTGTCATGATATTGCTGGCTATATGCTAGAATTGTACGCGTTTGGGTCAGACCCATTGATGTATTCACCACATTGGTAATGATTCGATCAGGAATCTGATTCTCATCCAGCGTATCAATTTCGTTGGCAAAAATGGATGTTAAATCCTCGCCGTCTACATAGATAGTGGGATTGACGAATTTAGCACTCTCAGTGATTGACATGGGGAATAATGATATCCCCTCGTCACCCAGATAGAAATAGACGGCATATCTGGAAAAGTCCACGCCCTCCTCATCCTGAAAATCTTTACAGGCAATCCAGGCTCGTTTGATAACTGAGTTGTCCTGATAGGGATATTGGGCAGGCCAACGCAACCCTTCATAATAGGTGCCTGTCCAGGCCCGTTCGGAGCCGTATGCAGAGAAATGGGACTGCAATGAACCCACGCGGAGATACCGCTTCTCCGAAGCCGAGACCTGAGCAAAGCTATTCATAGCAAACAGGGTAAGGCACAGAGTAATAATTGTCATTTTCTTCATTATGAACCTCAAAACTTAATTCTTACGCCAATAGTGAACTGGCGAGGATTAAGAAAACTCATGGACCGGATATTAGGCATATCAATATAGGCCTTGTCTTCAATCAATTTGTCAATGTCTGACTGGCTGATAGGTGTATCATCCCAATCATTTGTGCTATCATTCCATTTTCTGTAAGTATCATTGCTCTCGTCCCAATATATCTCGTGGGATTGTGGTGCTCCCTGGACAATTCCGATACTGTCAACAGCAAAAATGGGTCGGTATTCAGTATCCCATGATCTATATACACCTAACTCATCATTCCCGTGCTCAGTACCTTCTTCCCATGGGAGATGAAGTGAAGCGCGATAGGCTTCCCAGTCTCTGCTTCCTGCAAAACCAGCATAGCTCAGCCATTTTGAATTCAAGAGATTAGAGATATCCATAAAAAATTCAAGATCTCCCATATCTGACTTAAAGGTTCTAGATAACCGACTACTGATGCTATAGGTATCCACCCAGGGACGAGAGCGTGTACGATTATTTTCTGTCCAATTCCAGGTAGATCCCGCCCGAAAACTGGTCAGGAAGGTCAGTCCCCAGTCCTCCAGTGGTCTGAAACCACCCAGGGATGGTCCGTATTTTTTGGGAGTATGCAGTACCAGATTCATACGTGCAAAAGGAGTGGGTACAGATCTTGATTCAACTGGATTGATATTGTTATAATCCCGCTGCTCAATAGGATCCTGATAATAATGGCGTAAACCAAAGTAACCTGATGTTTGCACCATATATGTGTAATTAATAAAACCTGTTAACCATCTTCCCTCCAGCTTGGATAGAGTGAATTCCATACCTCTGATATCAGCATAATTGTTATTCTCAGGTATGATGTAGTTAACCGAACCGCCTACATTCGTATAAGTGATCCATCCAGGTTGTTTGGATACATCCTTGTAGTAGGTAGCAACATTTAGGAGATATTTCTCATAGATACTGTGGGAATAACCAAGTTCATAGGCAATGGTTCGTTCCATCTCTAGATTTGGATTCCCGATTGAAGTTACCTGTCCATTGGATTCTCTCTGCAAACGGAATCTATAGGATGAGGCAGGTTCAGAATGAAAATGACCATAGTTAAAGTAGAGTTTGGAGTGATCCGTAATGGGATGTGAGACACCCAGACGAGGGCTGAGCGTCCAGATACTCTTGGCATCTTCTGTTTCAGCAGTTTCCTCCAGATCAGCCCCATACCCCTGACCAAAGGTCGGATCATATATATCCAATTTATAAATGGGAGCATTGGGATTATTTAACTCAGCTCGTAGACCTACATTTGCTATAAATCCTTCATACTCGAGTTTGTCCTGGACATATAGAGCCATACTAAAGGGAGGTCGATCATAAATCTGATCTCGGGTCCAGGTATCTTTATCACTTTCCGTAGATGAACGTATCTGCAAATCAGCATAATTGAAGGCGAAACCAGTTTTTATCTGATTTTTATCATTCACCTGACGTGTGTAATCGATTTTAATTGAATGATTCTGAATAAGACTGTTATCTCGGCCCAAATTCATCCACTCCCCACCGTCATAGCCGTAGGGAGCCTCATCTCGCCATACCCCGGGAGAAATCTCATACAGGCTGTCACTTCGCGCCTCAGTACCAAAAGTTGAATACTTATTTCTTAAATATTGATAGACCACTTCATAGAAACTGCTCTCGTCCAGCATATGGTTGAGTTTAAAACCAACATTCGTGCGGTAGATATCTGCCGGGCTATAATAAGCCGGCATGAAGAGTATGTTACTCCCACCCTTCACCAGACTGGCCACGCTATAGACTGAGCTAACCATGGCCCCAGTTGGTGTCGTCGTCCAGCTATAGGTACTCGCCGATCGATCTTCTGAGTAGGCAAAGGTTGAGGTCAGCTTCATGTTTTTAGAAATGTCAGAATTCAATTTCAACCTGGTTGTATTTGATGAATAGGCATCCCGCACGAGAGGTACAACAAAACCTGTCCTTTCGCTGCGATGACTGAGGTAAAATCTCGTATTTCCAAGGGATTCCATCCCGGGAACACCTCCACCAAAACCAAAATCAAGGGTGTAATCAGGATCAGTAATAAATCCTTCTCTGCGGTGCTTCCACAGGAATTCCCGCTGAGCTGCAGCAGGGGTCAGATCATTGGTGGGATCATCATCCTGGAGGGTGATCAAAGAGCGGGCATTCCACCCTTCAAAATCTGCATATTGAGCCCTTGTATAGCTGTCCCAACCTGTCCATTCCCCATCGCCATTGAAATCTTCAAAAGGTTCATTGGGATCATACTCCTGGTTGGAGTTTAAATCTTCATAATTCTCACCAGTGGTCCCCATCCAGGCCACAGCATCGTCAAGATATGGCCTCAAATAGTACGAAGTAGCATCATAGGGAGAAATTCCAAAGTTTTTGGGAGCAGGAGGCGAATAATAATATGAAAATGATCCTGTCATTCCGGTTTGGCTACCTTCGGCAGTAATCACATTAATGATTCCAGAGCGAATATTTCCATATTCTGCATTAAAACCACCGGATTGTACCTGGACTTCTTTCACTGAACTCAGGGATAGTGCCAGGGTCGGCATATTTGAACGTCCATCATTCAGCTGAAACCCATCCACAATAAAAGCAGTTTGTGAACTGCCGCCACCGCGTATGGAAACGCCTTCGGCTCCTGCCTGTAGACCAACCAGGCTGGCCACATTATCAATTGGAATTTCAGAAATGGCTTCTTCTTTTATATACATTTGACTGGCTGATAAATCTTTCACAACAACGGGTCGGGTGGCTGTGACGCGGACTTCCTCTACACCAAGCACTTTGAATGTCATGTCATGATTGATGATTGTGGTCTGATCCATTGCCACTCCGACTTCTTCATTGATAATGGGTGCATAGCCGATCATCATAAAGCGCAGGGTGTAGTTTCCTGGTGGGATATTCAAGATATAGTATTGACCACGCATGTCTGTAGTTGCACCCACACCAAGTTGATCAATGACAATGTTGACACCAACCATGGGTTCACCGTTTTGATTGTCACGAATGGTTCCAGAAATTTTTCCCGTTTGTCCACCGAATACCAGGTTCAGGGCACCAAGAAGAATAACGGCTCTTAAAATATTTTTTGTAAAAGTCATGTGCTTATCCTCCCCAGATCTCAGAATGAAAATCGTGCTGAGACACGATGCACTTCGTTCCACACGCCTTTTGGTGTGTAAGCATAGTCAAATACCAATCCGAATTGTTGAATTCCCACCCCAAAGGTCAGGTCATTCTGATCAAAACTATCTGTATTCTCATCTTCACTTGTATAGAATCCCGTCCGCAGGGCAAGGAGACTGACCGGTTTATATTCGAGGCCGATTTTCAGTTGCTCCGGATGTGAACGATAGTGCAGAGCATCAACAGCCACCTGAAGCTGCTGATTTCCCATACTTTCACGAAACAGATCAAACACATCCATACCAATCCCTAATGAGAAGGTCAGGGGCAATTGGAAACTCTCTTTCTCCATTTTTATTTCATCGGAGAAATTGCGAACTGACATACCGAATGCCAGGCTATGCCAACCCGTTTTAAAAATGGTACCTACATCAAAAGCGTTTGCGAAAGCAATATGGTTTTTAACAGTATCAGCATTGCCATATTCGTCAGGGTAGACACTTCTTGCATAATTTAAGCCAATATATTTTATCTGACCTCCCACTGCGAATTTATCACTGAGGGCAGTGGCATAACCAACACCAGCAGCATAGGCACTGGGTCTAAGCATCTCAGTATCGATATAGCCCTTATCGTTCCCCCAAACCATGGTTCCCTGCATCTCACCGTAGTCGACTGTCATGAGAGAGGCTCCGATGACACCATACTTCCCATCAGCAGGATTGAAGGCCACCGTAAATAAATTGTGGGTGATATCGCCGATCCATTGATTCTGACTGGCCATAATGTCTATGGTGGCATCCATGCGTGCCATACCAGCTGGGTTGAAAAGCAAGGAGGCGCTTCTCATCTCAATGATGGTCATGGCTTCTGCCATCCCACCGCCCCAGGCATCTGAGCCAACGCTTAAGAATTGTGCCCCTGTTTGACCCAATTTATTCTGAGCAAAACCAACCTGTACCAGCATACTTGCAGCAAGAGTGATTATGATCAATTTCTTCATGACAGATCCTCCATCAACAGAACGTCTCATATAAATCATTTCTATTATTTATTGCCCCCTGAAAACCAAACCAGTCATTTTGACCTGTGCGACAGCGTGCAACATATTTCAATTAAACAATCCTGAAACAGGACCATTTAATGAATCACCAAACTGATAAAACAAATAGCATGTGCCCAAAATATAACGCGGGTTAGTTAATTCGGAATATTTATTAACTCGTAAATCAGGGAAATTTGGAGATTTTTTTCCCGTGGAGGCTAGTGAGCTTCCAACCAATTGTCACCTATTCCAATATCAACTGTAAGAGGAATATCCAGATCAACAGTTCGCTCCATGGTCTCTCTAGCCAGGGGAGTTAGCGCTTCAATTTCATCCTCTGGAACTTCAAACACCAGCTCATCATGCACCTGAAGGATCATCTTGGTCTTCAATCCCTCTGCTTTAATCCGCTTATGGACCTGGATCATGGCCAATTTGATGATGTCGGCAGCAGTTCCCTGAATGGGCATATTTGTGGCGATGCGTTCTGCTCCTTCTCTGCTCATTCGATTTGAAGCATCAATATCCGGGACGGGACGCCTTCTACCAAAGAGGGTCTGGACGAACTTATTTTCACGGGCAAATTCGATGGTCTCATCCAGATAATTTCGAATACCTGGATAGGTATTGAAGTAATTGGTGATCAATTCAGCCGCTTCTCCCCTGCTTATTTCCAGTTCGTTGGACATGCGAAACGGACCAGCCCCATACATAATTCCAAAATTCACCACCTTGGCGCGACGACGTTGATCATCTGAGACACCAAAGAGGTTGGTTCCAAAAACATGAGCTGCTGTGGCAGTATGAATATCTTCACCATTCTTGAAGGCCTGAATGAGGCGCTCATCCTTGGAGTACTGGGCCATCAACCTGAGTTCTATCTGTGAATAATCAGCGGCTATAATTTTCCACCCACTGGACTGTGGTCTAAAAGCCTTGCGGATGTCCCTACCCAATTCAGTTCGAACCGGTATGTTCTGAAAATTTGGATTGGTGGAACTCAAGCGACCCGTGGCAGCAATAGTCTGGTTAAAATTGGAATGAATTCGACCTGTTTTCTCATGAATCAACAATGGCAAAGTGTCTGTATAGGTGGATTTGAGTTTGGCAACTTGCCGGTAATCCAGCATATAACGGGGAATGGCATGTTCCTTGGCCAATATTTGCAGGACATTCACATCAGTGGAATAGCCTGTCTTGGTCTTGCGAATGGGTTTGATGCCTTTTTTCTCAAAGAGTATCTCAGCCACTTGACGCGGAGAGGCCACATTAAACTCTTCACCGGCTTCTTGGAAGATGGCTTTTTCCAGGCGGACAAGTTCCTGCCTCAGGCTCACTGACATTTCATTCAGAATTTTTGCATCCACAAAGGTCCCCTCACGTTCCATATCCATGAGGACTGGAATCAGGGGCAAATCTATGTCATTGAGAACTGAAGTGAGTTTATCCGTCTCAATTTTTTCAGAAAGGATCTCGTAGAGCTGGTAGGATATATCAGCATCCTCAGCTGCATATTCACTAATGACATCCAGGGTTACCAGATCCATGGTAATCTGGTCTTTACCCTTCCCTATCAATTCTTCAATATGAATGGGATCTATACCCAAATGCTGGACACTGAGGTCATTCATTCCATAACCACGTCCACCTGGATTCACCAGATACCCTGCGATTTGTGAATCAAAACCAACACCGGCTACTTGAATTCCATAGCTTTTCAGGACAGATAAATCAAATTTGAGATTGTGACCCGTCTTTTTGATAGACTCAGAGTCCCAGAATGGTTTTAGCTCTCTCAGGACGATATCAATATCCTCAGCAGTAAAGCATCCATCAGGCGGATTGGGATATTTTACGGCTATGTACACGGCGCTATTGGCTTCCCAGGCAAAGGATAATCCAACAATCTCTGTGGTGAGGACATCCAGACTGGTGGTTTCCAGATCGAAGGCGACCATTTTTTTGCTCTTGAGGATTTCCACCAGTTCAATAAGCTCTGGAATGTGTTTTACCACAGTATAATTGCGTGATCGCTCCTCACGAGCAGGTGCATCACCTGATGCGTAAAGTGCCCGTACATCATCAAGAGGCTTCATGAGGTTGAACAGTTCAAATTCTTGAAAAACACTACGGGCTGCATCAATATTCATGGATTCGATACGAATCTCTTCCCAGGTGGGCATATCTTCCATATCGGTTTTTATGGTAACCAATTCACGAGATAACAATGCCTTTTCCTTGTTCTCCTCCAGCTTGAGCTTCAATTTTGGATTTTTTACATCATCCAGTTTCTCATAGAGCTCCAGCATGGTCCCATGTTCCTGAATCAGCTTAACGGCTGTTTTGGGGCCTACACCAGGGACACCGGGCACATTATCAGAGGCATCTCCCATAAGTCCCAATAAATCGATGATTTTTTCTGGCGGGACTCCCCACTTTTCTTCAACGTAGGCGGATGTCCAGACCTGATTGTCCTTGGGATTTACGATTTGAACCTTGTCATTGACCAATTGGGCAAAGTCTTTATCTCCAGATAGAACTTTTACTTCAAAGCCCTGTTCAGCTCCAAGTTTCGAAAGGGTTCCAATAATGTCATCAGCTTCAAAACCTTCACGCTTGACGTAAGGTATATTTAGTTTGGTGACGATATCATCGATCACAGGCAACTGAGCTGCCAATTCATCAGGCATCTTTTCACGAGTCGCTTTGTAATCTGGATACTGCTTATGTCTAAAGGTCTTCTCCTTGGTATCCATGATAACCGCCAGATATTCTGGATTCTCACGGGTCATGAGTCGCAGCAGGGCATTCATAAAACCAAAAATGGCACTCACCAATTGCCCCTTGGAGTTGATCAGGGGATTTCTAATGAAGGCAAAATGAGATCTATAAACGAGGGCTGAACCATCTATTAAATATATTACTTTGGATTTTTTATCGGTCATATCGTATCCTGATTATGAGTTGAAAGATGCTAAGATATAAGCATTTCCACATGCTTATGCCAGCAAGAAGTCTGGCAATCATTAGCCGAGAGAAGTATTTAGGTGATATTGCCCAGTGGAATGAAGGTACTGCCTGGTCCTGATGCATATAACTCATAAGCGCCGGCATCATCTATTTTCAATTTGACAATACTTCCGGACTCATAAACACCTGAAACAATTACCTGCTGGTCTATCTCAGGGGCATCCCAGATGGTGCGACCCAGCATTTGCTCTTCGTTATCTGGATCAGGACTATCGATGATGATATCCAGTTCTGTGCCGATCAACGCCTGATTATTACTGAAAGCAATACTATGCTGCAAATCCATGACGGCATCCATGCGAGCTATTTTGACCTCTTCAGGAACATCATCTTCCAGATCGGCCCCACTGGTGTCTTCTTCTTCGGAATAGGTGAACACGCCTAACCGATCAAATTGGATTTCTTCCAGGAAGTTCAGCAGCGTATCAAAATCTTCATCTGTTTCACCAGGGAAACCCACAATTACTGAGGTTCTCAATTTAAGCCGAGGGATTTCCCGTCGGAGTTCAAGCAGTAATCTTCTCAGACCATCAGCATCCAGACCACGCTTCATTGCAGTGAGCATACTGGTAGATGCATGTTGTACAGGAATATCGAGATAAGGCAGTATCCGCCTCGCATTCTTGAAGATGGGAATCAGCTTCCTGGAAAAATGGGAAGGGTGGGCATAGTGCAAACGGATCCATTCCAGACCTTCAACCTCATCCAATTCTGACAAAAGTTCGTGGAGATAACGTTTGGGTTTTAGGTCCCAGCCGTAAGTGGTTGTGTCCTGACCAATCACCATCATTTCCTTCACACCCCGAGCCACCAATGAGCTTGCCTCTTTAATAAGAGAATCTACTTCTCGACTTCGTTGTTTGCCCCGCATCAAGGGTATTGCACAGAAACTGCATACATTATCGCAGCCCTCACTGATCTTGAGATAGGCATAATGGCGGGGAGTCAGCAGCTTTCTTCGATGATCAGGGTCATCTGCCAGATGGGGTTTGGCAGCGATATATTCAAATATGTTTCTAAAATCTTCAGTAACAAAAAACTTGTCAACTTCAGGCATTTCCTGGGTGAGCTGTTTCTTGTAACGCGCTGATAGACAGCCTGCTACAAGTAACTCTTTAAGTTGACCATCGGTTTTCAACTGAGCCGCTTCAAGGATGACTTCCACCGATTCTTGCTTGGCGTCTCCAATAAAACCACAGGTGTTTATAATAATGGTACTGGCATCCTCAGGTTCATCAACCAGTTGTATTCCAGCAGATTCCAAACCACCGGCAATAATCTCACTATCAACAGTATTCTTTACGCAACCAAGACTGATGATGTGGACTTTTTTATTTTGTATTGAGGCAATCATACATAATCTATTTTAGCATCTTCCGGTCGTTGTACCCCACGACTTAAGTCGTGGGGTAGGAACCTACCTCAAATAATGCCTGCACATAACTCGCTGCATCGAAATCCTGGATGTCTTCACGCTGTTCGCCAATTCCAATATACTTCACGGGGATATCAAGGTTATGATGGATGGCAATGGCTATGCCGCCCTTGGCTGTTCCATCTAATTTAGTGAGAAACAGATGGTCTACTGGTGTGACCTCTGAAAACTGGCGAGCTTGAATGAGCCCGTTCTGACCTGTGGTTGCATCTATGACCAATAAGGTTTCGTGGGGAGCGGAGGGAATCACTTTTTTCACGACACGTTGGATTTTATCCAGCTCTATCATCAGGTTCTTCTGAGTGTGCAAACGTCCAGCTGTATCAATGAGAACCACATCTATTCCCCGCTGACGCGCACTTTGAAGCGCATCATAGACCACAGAGCTTGGATCTGCGGCTTCTTTTTTGGTCAGTTCTGCACCACTTCGTTCAGACCATACTTCCAATTGCTCAATCGCTGCTGCACGAAAGGTATCTCCAGCTACCAGCAGGACGCTTTTACCCTGTTTGGTGTAGTGGTAAGCCAATTTCCCAATGGAGGTGGTTTTTCCAGTACCATTTACACCCACAACCAGAATGACATGCGGAGTTTCAGTCACTTCAACAGGTGTTGGATCAGCCTCCATACGACGCATGAGATCAGATTTAAGAAATTCTACCACTGAATTCATTTCAACAACCTGGTTGAGGGGGAAATTTTTCCGCAAGTCTTCGATAATGTCTATGGAAAGTTCAACACCAATATCCGCTGAGATAAGAATTTCTTCGATTTCCTCGATTAATTCATCAGTGAGTGGAACTGATCCCGTAAATAATTTACTGAGACGGTTGCCAAACTGTGTACGTGAACGGCTTAAGCCTTGTTTAAGTCGATTAAATGCAGACGAAAAGATCATATGTTAACACTTTACTTAATAATTATGGTCGAGGCGTTACGAGGGATTCTTAACATCAACCTGATAAAGATGGTAATAACGTTTCAGATATAACACCAAGGAGATGGATCCAATGAGAACAGTAAGATATAGTAAATATTCAGCCCATGGATAGAGGTCAAATATCATGAGGATGAAGGTGATACTGGTGAGGAATATGGACCATTTGCCTGTACGATTGGCTTGCATTTCACGCCTTGAATCCTTGCTAACATAATATCCCAAACCAAATATTAATAGCTCTCTAAGCACGATAAAAGCCACAAACCAGCCTGGGATTGCCTGAGAGATTGGTTTTGCAAAGAAGAGCACACCAAAAACAACAATCTTGTCTGCCATTGGATCAAGGAATTTCCCAAAGCGACTCACTTCGTGGTAGGAACGTGCAAACCAGCCATCCAGATAATCTGAGAACATGGCCATAATGATCCAGAATACGGCCCACATGGGAAACTCTGCAATTCCTCCTTCCCATGTATTCAACAAATACACAAGAGGAAAGACCATAAAAGCCCTGGCCACTGAGGTCACATTGGCAGCGGTAAAAAACTTTTTCATGGATGCATAATTTACCATTTATTGACTAAACCTGACTCCATATTCATCTAATTTAAAGAGGGGGTCAAACATCAGATCCTGAGTACTGCCCACTCTGGCAATTTTGCCATTCATCAGACAGATGATATCCGATGATTCTCTTACAAAATCAGCATTATGCGAGATGACGATAACCCTCGCATTCTTGGCTGTCAAATTATGTAATTTTGATAGAAGCACCATGTTTTCTTTTGCCATCACACCAATCTCTGGTTCGTCAAGGATCAAACGGACCGGTTCGAGATAAAATACGCAAACCAATGCCATGCGACGGCGTTCTCCCCCACTCATGAGCAGAAATGGAAAATCAAGCATTCCTTCTCCATGGGAAAATCCAAGCTCTTCAATAAGACGGATCAATTTTGGCCGGTTTATTTCCTGAGAGAGTAAAGCGCTCAGCTGTTCGCTTACGTTTTCGGCGAATAGGAAACGGTCAAGATGCTGGGGTAAATAATACCACTTTTCTCCAGGAGCATCAGCAGATACCTCAGCCAGAGTTTCTCCGAAGGTGCTTTTTCCAGATCCATTGTTTCCTATCAGGCATACATATCCATCACCACCCAGCGTGAATTTATGAGAATCCAACTCAAAGGTCTGATTGTCTTTATATTTCTTGCTCAATGCTGGAATTGAAAGGCTCATAAGGCAACCAGGTCCACATTGGTTTTATCTAAATCGATGGCATGGGTTCCCCACTCGAGCTCCGAGGAAAATTGAGTGACATGCAAAATTGTTTTTCCAGATAGATGGGTTTTTACCAGGAAAGCCTTAAGCAGTGCTGCCTTCCCTCGATCCAGATACGAGCTGGGCTCGTCCAGTATTAACAGGGGTGCATCTTGGGTCATGAACTGAGCCAGAGCCAGGGATTGCATTTCTCCGCCAGATAGACTTTCCACGCTTCTATCCATGAGTGTTTCCAAACCCAGGGATTGGATAATATCTTGGAACTGTGGATCGGCACGGCGATCCCCCTGATATTGCAGTTCTTCAGCCACCGTTTCTGAGAAAAAAAGGTCCTCTATCTGTTGGGATAAATAGGAAATTTGATTCTGCTTCAGGCCATCGGGATATCCAAACCTAACCCTTTCGTCATTGATGAGTATCACACCTGATTGTGGTGTTTCCAATCCAAGAATGAGCTTAACCAGGCTGCTTTTGCCACTGCCATTCGAACCAAATAGCGTGACGAATGCACCTGCAGGAATACATAGATTCAAATCCTTAAATATAGGTTTTTGAAATGATTTCCAGCGATACGTGAGTGCCAGATTATTGACCTTAATGTGGCACTTCATGGGTTTATTTCTCTCGTTGAATATTGAAATCGATAAACTGAATCATAGAGTGTTTGACAGGTGAATCAGGGAAACCGCTTAGCGTGGCTTTGGCCTTGTCAGAATAGTCCTGAAGTTTTTGTTTGGTGTATTCCAGTCCCCCAAAGCGATTAATGAACTCCAGGACATTTTGCTGGATGACTTTGTCACCACCCTTTTTGATCAACCGTTTGAATTCACGTTGTTCCTGTTTGTTGCACTGCTGCAACGCATGTATCAAGGGTAAGGTTACCATGTTGTGTTTAACATCCAGACCAATGGGTTTTCCCACAGATGAAGCTCGACCTTCAAAATCGAATAAATCGTCTTTGATTTGAAAGGCAATACCAAAGTTTCTGCCATATTCATAGAGGGCATCCCAGACCTTCTGGTCACTTGATGTGGTCATAGCACCCAGTTTACATCCCGTTGCCAGGAGGGAAGCAGTTTTATCCTCAATCATGGCATAATAAGCTTCCTCTGTCATGGTGTCAGAGCGAGCACGGTCGATCTGGTCAATTTCACCTGTCACCAATTTGTCAGCCGTATTTGCCAGAAGCTCAAGCATCTCAGGATGTTTTAGAGCGACCATTTTTACCAAAGCTTTTGAAAAGAGATAATCACCAATGAGCACGCTGATCTTATTACGCCAGATTGAATTGATGCTGGGAAGACCCCGTCTGGTTTCAGCTTCATCCACAACATCATCGTGGACCAGGGTTGCAGTATGCAATACCTCTACCAGCGTGGCGGCAGAATAGGTCTGTTCTGTGCATTCCCCGCTCAGCCTGGCTGAAAGCAACAAAAGCATGGGGCGCATTTTTTTTCCCTTTTGGGCGATGACATATTTCATGACCTGATTAATTAGAAAAACATGAGATTTGAGAGAATTCTCAAAATAATGCTGAAAACTATTCAACTCAGCCTGAATAGGCCGCAGGAGATCATCCAAGGAAATCTTCAAGCAACTCGTCCTCTTTATTTATTCCCTCAGATTCCACTTCTTCCATCTCGGATTTTTCCTGCTTTTTTTGCTTCACAAGTTTGGCTACAAAAATACTGATTTCGTAGAGGAGAATCATGGGCATGGCTACCCCTACCATGGTAAAAGGATCAGCAGGTGTAAAAATAGCTGAAACCATGAGTATGCCGAGATATGCAAAGCGACGAATTTTTCTCAAAATATTGGGAGTCACAATACCGATCTTGGCCAGGATAAATACAATGACAGGAAGTTCAAAGGCCATGCCTGTAAACAAAATTAGAATGGTGATATAGTTGAGATAGTCGGTGATGGTTACATAGTTAACCAGGCCTTCGAGGCCGTAATTCAATACTGCAAAAAACTTCAGCGACCAGGGTATCATGACAAAATATGAGAATAGTCCACCCACAACAAAGCTCAGGATGGTGGTGATAATGAGCATGGGTGCAAATGACCGCTCGTCATCCAGAAGCCCCGGTGCAATAAACTTCCAAATCTGGTGAATAATAACGGGGAGAGAAAATACAATACCCAGGACAACTGCCACACGCATCTTAGCCAGGAAAACGCCGAGGATGGTTGTATTCAACAACTCCAGCTTGGGTTCAGTTTGTTCAATGGGAATGCTCAAAATGTATATGAGTTGGTTGGAAAAAATGAAACCAATGATGGCAAATAGGAGGATACTGCTGAAGGCTTTAATTACTCTCCACCTCATCTCTTCCAGATGATCCAACAGGGGCATTTCAGAATTGCTTACTTTTGACATAGTCGATTAAGATAAAAGGATTAGAGGTGAGAAAAACCTCAATTGACGGAAGATGCTAACAATTCTGTGCTCCCAGCAGTTTTCCCATGCGGAGTGAACTTTACTGCCTTTTTCAGTTTGAAATGAGAATTCTTTTGCTATTAATATTTGGAATTATTGAATTTGAATTACCCTATGGCCTGACTTATTTTATTAGCTAATTATGAATCGTCGCTACACACATAAGAATCAACCACCTTATCCGGATACAATTGTATCTCGAAATACATCCATTGCTGGATTTAGTCTGGTGGAGCTTATGATAGTCATCCTGATCATTGGTGTCCTCGCAGCTGTCGCAGTTCCCATATACCGGGGTGGTATTGAAAAAGCCGTTAGAGCTGAAGGCGAGGCTGCATTGGGTTCAATACGCAACGAAGTTCGAGCCTATTATGGTGAGTGGGGTGTATACCCTACTGAAGACCTAGGTCAAATTATGACCCAGGATTGGCATAACATCCAACCGGGTGAGTTGGATGGCAATAATTTCACAGAAAACTCCTATTACTACCAGGGTGGTGGTTACATCTATCTTATCGGTGTTCACCGGGGTACTGTTATGGAATTTCACCGCTCCCTTAACCAGGATGGCTTATTTCAAGACTGGGATGTTAAAGTTGATGAATAGGTATTGAATGGCAAACTGGCATTTGGTATCTGATCCGACTACACTTTTACTTCGCTTCATCCTTCAATAGAGAATCCACAATCTTTCCAGGCAAGATGCTCATGACATTTTCAGTAGTCATTGCTTGATCCAATAGCATCCTTCTCTCCTGGGTCCAAAATCTGTGGAGGACATTTTCATCAATATGAGATTTGATCTTAAATCGGATTCTGTCCCTGAAATTCTGACGAATGATACCGTGCTCATCTAAAAATTCGCGATGTTCTGCCAGAGCGTCTGTCAAAGCTGAAATACCTTCATCCTTGAGCGCACTGGTTTTGATGACCTGGGGCGGCCACAACCCTTTTTCAGGATGTCTCATTTCCAGCATGGATTGTATCTGTGCAAAAGCCTGATTGGCCCCCTGTCTATCTGCTTTATTAATAATAAATAGATCTGCGATCTCCATGAGCCCCGCCTTCATGGCCTGAATATCATCTCCAGATTCTGGAACGAGAACAACCAGTGTGGTATCAGCCGCTTTGGCAACATCCAACTCCACCTGACCCACTCCAACTGTCTCATAAACAATAACATCATAACCCGCGGCATCGAAAATATCAGCAGCATCCTGGGCCCTGAGAGCCAACCCGCCATGACTGCCTCGCGTGGCCATGGACCTGATAAAAACCCCTTTGTCAGCATAGTGACGCCCCATACGAACTCTATCTCCCAGGATGGCACCTCCAGTAAAGGGACTGGTGGGATCAACTGATATTACAGCAATACGTTTGTCCAGGTTTCGCCAATAAGTAATGATGCGATCGACCAGTGAGCTTTTCCCGGCCCCCGGGGGTCCAGTAACGCCGATACGATAAGCACGACCCAGATGGTTGAATAAAGCATCTGTTATAGCCATGTCCAGATTATCGGCATTTTCTACATATGAAAGCGCCCGGGAAATGGCCAGGCGCTTGGAATCTAATATTCCGTTTAGATCAATTTTCATGGGAAGTAAGATCAGAATTTGAGCTGATAAATTTCCTTGAACTTACTGTATTTACGGATAATCACCTTTTGTCCATCACGAGTAAGCCAGTGCTTCTCTTCTAATTTTTTCATCATACGTGAAACCGTTTCGCGTGTGGTTCCAGCCATGTTGGCAATATCCTGCTGCATGGGCATGTTCCCAAGGGTGACGTCTCCCATTTTATAGGTTCCGTTTTCTTCAGCCAAACCGATGAGTATAGATGCAATCTTACCCTCTGCATCACTAAGTGTCAGATATTCCAGGTGCATGTCAGTTTTTCGAAGACGCAAGGCCAATTCCATGAGCAGGGCGGTAGCAACTGACGGGTGATGTTCCAGAAGATCTAAAAATTCGCGACGATTGATGGTTTGGATTTTGCATTCAGTTAATGTTATCACATTTGCTGATCTTGTTTCACCGTCCAGAATCGCCAGCTCCCCAAAGAAATCTCCCTCGCGCAGGAAGGCCAGAACCGCTTCACGTCCATCTTCAGCCAGACGAGTAACCTTTACAGAACCGGTCTCAATTACAAAAAAGTTGTCACCGGACTGCTCCTGATGGAGTATATGCTGATCTTTGTCGTAGGTTTTCTCCTGGCAGACCTCGGCCAGATGTGTTAACACTTTGTCGTTTAGATCAGAGAATAGAGGAACCATCCTTAAAGAATCTTTGATTTCTTCTAACCGATCGCTCATCCTGTTCTCCTCCTGAGTGACGACTTCGTCAAAATTTTTGAGTTCCGTCCATGATATCTAAAACCCATTTAAAACAACATTGTTAATTATTCAATAAAGTAGGAGGAAATGGGTCAAAGCAAAAACAGAATTTTCAAATTAGAAAATTAATTCACGCACTTCACTCTGGCAGAAAGCTATGCAAATGCTTGATTTTTATTTCTACTTAAAGCGTTGACAGAGGTGTGATGCGCATCTATATTCGCGGGCATTTTTGAGGAGAAAGAAGAAATATGCCTGTAAAAAAGACCATCGCAAAACGTATCAGACAAGCTGATAAAGCTCGTATACGCAATAAGCATTATAATTCATTGATGAAAAGCGCTATCAAAAAAGCCATGGCTACAGACAATGCCGAGAACGCAACTGCTCTCGGTCGTTCTGCCATCGCAGTGATTGACAAAGTAGCCGCTACCGGAATTATCCATAAGAACAAAGCTGCTAACCAGAAATCGCGTGTTGCCAAACATATGGCCACCTTTTCCTAAGACGCTTCTCACATTTTATAGTCGTTTCGATTATAGCGTTATTTAGACCGGTGCTTCACCGGTCTTTTTTTATTCTTTAAAATGGAGTGTCACTCAACCGGACATTGAGCTTGCCTGCCAAGTCGTAGCTTGAACCCCGCCCTCGGTGGCGGGTGGAGTGAAGACTGGTCGAAATGTTCAACGGAATAGTGGGATGAGCGTCTTCGAGGGGCTCAGTCTCCTGAGCTTAACGCTAGTATACTTCGTTGGTTAAACAGTGTACCGAACCACCGGCATATCGAAAGCTGGTCAGGGGTGTCACATACCTCTGAATGCCCATCTCAGCAAGTTGTTCTTCGATGCCAGGGGTTGAAAATCTGCTACTGTTCACCATAATCCCAGGAGCAATGAGTGCATTGACAGCATAGTCGCCCAATTCGTCTTCAATACCAGATGAGTCTAACAGAGAAACTTCCATAACCTTGACACCCAGCGAACGGATTGCATCCATGCTTTTATTATCGAGCATATCAGCCGTTACAATCACAGCCTTCATTTCATTGTCCACGGAAACCACTGGTGTGAAAACAGTGTCAAGATGGTAGCCTTGGGATTCCACCAGGATATAATGATCGGGACGAATAATGCTGCGTACAAAATCATGACCTGCTTTGTTTGAACGAGATAGACCGCCGAAATAGTAACTTCCATGACTGGTTTCCAGATAATTAATATCTCCACCCTCCAGGAGAGCGCCTTCAGGCAGGGTAACCACCGTCTTCCCGAGCTTGGCTTCAATTAGTTTTGTATGAAATTCGCCCTCATAGATCCGATCTTTCACACTAAAGCGACTTTTAATCCAGATACCCCTGAATATCATTCCCCCATCTCTAATAAAGACAGCATCATGGTAGAGACTATCAGGTTGATTCAACTCATCTGGAAAAGGTACAATATGGAGGTGGAAGCCGGCAGTCAACAGCGTATCAATAAAGTTCAGCCACTCTTGCCTGAGCAAGTTTTGATCCGGCACAATCCCATGCTCCTGGGCATATAGCGTGGCGAAATTCATGCTGGATTCTGTTTCGCCCTGATGAACAGGATAGCCATTGTGCCACATTCCTTTGACTTCATCAGTGACAGGGGCCAGACCCAACAATATAATTTCTCGATTGTGTAAATGTGCATTCATGGGATCAAGATAGCTCGATTGTCCCTGAGAGAAAGCAACTTCTCCCCAGGGGTACCATGAGAAACATTTTCATTCAGTAGATATCTAAGCATTGGAGATCAAGCATATTCCGATTTAATTAACGGCCATGGATATTAGTAAGATATTAAGCGAATGGCCATTTGATCCCCTCACGGTTAGTGCTAGAATAATTAAGGCTAAAGATGGTAGACAACTCGTTCAGATGCGGGTTGATCTTGGTCTTATCCAGATGGAATACACCGGTAGACCAGATGGCTATCATCCTGAAGGTTTTGACTCTTACCTGGACTATTACCGCTCCTTGGCTGCCAAGGAAAAAGAATTCACCCTTGATCCGCGACAATCCTTCAACTTGAGACAAGAGGGGTTGCAGTTCTACCATCGCTATCTCAGTCTCCATCAATTGAAGGACTACCGTGGTGTCATTCGTGATACCCGCCACAATCTTGATATCCTCAACGTCATCGCCAATTATGCTGGAGCTGTAGAGAATATCACAAGTCAACAGCATCGACCCTATGTGATGATGATGAATACTTCTGCTAAAACCATGTTAAAACTTGAAGTGGACGATAAAACGGAAGCCTTGAGAATATTAAAAGCAGGTGTTCGTCAAATCAAACATGTCTATAAAAATGTTCTTGAGGATCCTCAACCAGATTTAAGTCCTGAAATTTTTCAACTTCGTGAATTGCAGCATCGCATCACTGATGATGGGGTTCCCTCTGAGTTACCGGTTCAGGAAAAGCTCGAAATTGAGCTGCAGATGGCTTTACTTTCTGAAAATTATGAGGAAGCAGCCATACTTAGAGACCAGATTTCCCGATCTTCCAAGTAGGCACTATTTAAATCTATAAATTATTCTGGTAAAATCAGCGACCGGTAGGTTGCCAGATTTACAATTGGTGGTTTAAATAAATCCTGAAGGACCATTCCCACTGCACCCAGGGTTCCGGCTCGATTCTTCAATGCACCCGCTTTAATTTGCACTACTTCAGCAGGAATCATCAGGACATCTGCCTTGGCACACCGCACTGCGGCGTCAAGTACCATGGGACACTTGTCAATGACGGGTCCACCCATGATAATCAATTCAGGATTAAAGAAATTGATCACACCAATCGTGAGAATACCAAGTATTTCACCGAACTCATTGAGGGCATCCAGTGCGAGAGGATCATCATCTTTTGCAGCGGTGGCAATGCTTTGAAGATTGATTTCAGTGTTCCTAAGGGTCGTCATTCGTCCATTTGCACTTACAGCCTGTTGCATGGAAAACTCTAAGTGTGGCGTGGTCAGAATCTCACCAAAACGGCGTTGATCCTGATAAAGGATTGGATATTTGCCGCGATTAATCCCACGGGCAGATATTTCGGTATAACCAACTTCACCGGCAGAGGAAGTAATACCACGATAAATGTCACCGTTGATAATGATTCCAGCCCCTATTCCTTCACCAAGCCATATATAGACAACATTCTTTGCCTGCTGGCCGGCGCCCCAATGGTATTCACCCAGTGTGATGGCCTTTACGTCATTCTCCATATAGATTTTTGTGTCCAGAGATTCTTCAAAGTACGATTTAATGGGAAAACCTTCCCAGGCTTTCAAGGAGTGGGTGGATAGAATAGAACCGTTCTCGTAATCTATGAGTCCTGGTAAAGCAATACCAACACCCAGAATCGATTTCATCTTCTCTTCATCACCAACCATTTTCTCAACAGATTTGGTTATTCGGGTCAAAATGGCTTTGGGGTTGGTGTTGTTGTTAAAATTCACCACGCCTTCATGTAATATTTCTGCATTCATATTGGTGATGAGTAAGGTGGCGCGATGTAAATGTATTTCTATTCCAACTGCCAGACCTGCATCGGCATTAAACTCCAACATCACAGGTCTTCTGCCACCCTGAACAGTGGATTCCCCTTTGCCGATCTCAAAAAGAATATTGGTTCCAAGTAAACGGCGAACAATACCGCCAATGATCACTTTTGAAACGCCCATTCTACGTGCGACTTCAGATCTGGAAATAGGTCCTTCATCACGAACAATACGCAATACTGAGATTTCATTAATTTGACGTACGAAATGGAAATTGGATTTTTTCATACATAACTCCAGGATCAACCAAACCTTCCCATCCCATGATGAATGCTTGAGTTTGTTGAGTCCTACTTTACGATCTAAGTTTCAGTTACTATTCCCAGGCCAGTAAGTTAGTCTTTTTTACATACTAATGCTATCGCTTTGTGTATTGATTCAACTGAGGGCATGCTTAGATTCAAGTGACTGTCAAAAAATGCTAAATCCCGGCGTTGCCTGATCTGAACAATGGGGCAAGTGCATAGGTGATTATCACAAACATGGTCGCTGCTTACAATTAAAACAGGATAAAATCATGAGCTCACACATACTATTTGAACCTGCGAATCTCTCCCCCTTCGCCCCCATTTCACTCCTCAGATCCGTTGCTGAGCTACGTTATGGCATCTTTTCCAATCTTGAGAGAGCTCAACGAATTCTTCCCGAAAACTCCGTGGAATTGTGGGTTCGTCCCATTCTGGCTAAGGAACATGCTGAAAAGTATCCTGAAACACCTATAAATAAGCATGCTGACCAGGATGCCATCTTTCTTAATGCTGCAACACCAGCCTGGATGTATCCCTCGGCACTCAATATTTTAAAAGAATCCAATAAAGCAGCAGTTGTCATAGATGGCCAAATTGTGGCTGCCCGACCAGGTTCGGGAATAAAGTTCTCAGCAGATTTTCACAAGACACTTGACAGATTGCCAAAAATTGAATGTGATGCAGAAATATGTAATAAGCAACCCTTGTGGATCTGGGAATACCTTGATATAATTGATTCAGCCCTGGAATTCGATGCGCAGCTGTGGAAGGAAGAAAATAATATCCTGACAAAACTCCCTTCAGATCTTTCAACCCTGACGGAACGCAATATTTTCATCCATAATACAGCTCAGATTAGTAAATTTGTTCACCTGGATGCCAGCAATGGACCCATTGTCATCGATGAGGATGCCAAAATTAGTCCTTTCACTTCCATCGTGGGTCCCGTTTATCTGGGTAAGCGAAGTTCTCTCAAACCCTCTACCTCTATCCGGCATTCTGTGGTCGGAAAAATCTGTAATCTGGGGGGTGAAATCAAGGGTTGTATCATTCATCCCTATTCAAACAAGAGCCATGATGGTTTTCTTGGGGATTCCATTCTGGGCTCCTGGATCAATCTGGGGGCAGGAACCAGCACCAGTAACATGAAGAATAATTATCAGAAGATTCGCGTGTCATGGGATGGAAACAATTACGAAAGTGGTCGTCAATTCCTTGGATCCATTATAGGCGATCATACAAAAACTGCCATCGGGATTCGCTTGAACACAGGGACTCTGATTGGCCCCTTTTGCAATGTCTTTCAGGCTGATTTTCCACCCCGGGCTATTCCCTCTTTTTCATGGGGAAATGGGACCCATGAGTTGGAAAAGGCAATTCAAACAGCCGAGCTCATGATGAAGCGAAGGAGCTTAACCCTCTCTGAGACTGAGATTAACCTGATTCAAGATCTGGCTGCAGATCACACACCCTTTATTCATTTTTAAGAATTATCAAGAGCTCCTCATGAACACATCAAGGATATTCAGATTTTCTGTAGCAACCCTGGCGATATTTCTACTGGTCACCTGTACACATCAGCCTGAACTTGTTGATTCGTCACCCTGGGTAAGAGCCACACTCAAGAAATTAAGCCTGCGTCAAAAAATTTCTCAGATGATGGTTTATTCCATGAGCCTGGACTATCTGCCCGCAGAGTCAGCCCGTTGGAAGGAAATTGAAGGGCTCCTGGAAACGGATGGCATTGGCTTCATCCATGTCTGGGGTGGCGAGACCGCTTCTGCATTGACGCTGCTCAACCAAATGCAATCCAGATCCATGGTGCCCATCATGGTTCAGGCAGATCTGGAATACGGACTTCAAAAAAGATTTGGAGCTGGGACACAAATTCCGTGGCCCATGGCTCTGGCTGCCACAGGTGATCCAAACCTGGCTTTTGAAGCAGGTCGAATAACTGCTGAAGAAGGGCGCGCGCTTGGGGTACATCTCGCACTGGCTCCAGTCGTCGATGTGAATAACAACCCAGACAATCCCATCATTAACACCCGCGCTTTCAGTGAGGATCCTGATGAAGTTTCACGTTATGCCATCAGTTTTATGCAGGGACTTCAGTCACAGGGTATGCTGGCCACTGCCAAACACTATCCAGGGCATGGTGACACTCAGACTGATTCTCACATATCCCTGGCCAAAATTCCTTCTGATTCTGCTCGTCTATGGAATGTGGAGCTCAAACCTTTTCAAGCCATCATTGATGCTGGTGTTGATCTGGTGATGGTGGGTCATCTGGATGCAGGTGAATTTCAGTTGGAACCTGGAATCCCATCCAGTCTCTCGCCCTACTGGCTACAGGATATTTTGAGATTGAAGCAGGGATTTAAGGGAGCAATCATCACCGATGCCATGGCCATGGGAGGTATTACCCGAAATTTTCCTGATCGCTATGCCTTAATCCAGACCATTAAGGCTGGCTCTGATATCATTATACAGAATAGAAATTACAAGGGCTCAGTGGACTGGGTTGAGGAAGCCGTAAATGATGGATTGATCAGCGAAAGTCGGATTGATGAATCTGTGATGAGAATTTTAACTCTCAAGCAAAAACTTGGTCTGGATAAAAAGAAAACTTTAAGTCTGGATGACATGCAGTCCCGACTGGGCACCACCCATAACAAGCGTGTGGCTCAGGATATAATGAGAAAAGCTGTTACTCTCGTGCGTGATCAGCAAAATTTAGTACCGGTAAACCTGACTGATTCCCAACACGTCTACATTGTCGATATCCGTGATTGGGCTCATGATCATGACCAATCAACTGTTTCGATAGAGTTACAAAGAGCGCTGCCTAACTCTTCATCCTGGATATTGGACAATTCAGATGATGTTTTCGCCTATGACTATGTTTTGGAGAGCATCCCCGATTCAGCCCATGTCATCGTCAACATTTTTAGTCGCACCAAAATGAACAAGGATCGGGTACTTTTACCTCCTATTCAAAGTACCTTCGTTGATTCCCTCTCCGGCAAAACGCCCCATTTGATTGTTACAAGTTTTGGGACACCCTATTTAATCAGGGCTTTTCCAGACATCCCCACCTACCTCGTGACGTATAGTAATCAAACAGAAATGCAGCGAGCGCTGGCTAGAGCATCGCTGGGAAAAGCTGACATTGATGGTAAACTTCCCATCACTATTCCTGGAATAGCACAACGGGGGGATGGCTTATCACGAATTGGGCTCCCCTTTACCAGCGTCACGACCCACGTTAAGCCCAGGCTTCAGCCAACTATTCTGCAACATGTTGCTCCAGAAGACATAGGAGCTGACCCGGGCAAAATAATGCCCTTTGTGAATCAGGCTCTTGAGGAAAATGCGTGGCCAGGTGGCGTACTTCTGGCAGCCAAAGACGGCAAAATATTTATGCATGAATATTTTGGTGAACACACTTATGACTCAGAACGGCACACCTATCGGGGAGATATTTTCGATCTGGCATCTGTCACCAAGGTGATAGCTACAACCTCGGCAGCCATGAAACTTTATGAGGAAGGGAAACTCAACCTGGACACAACAGTGGTTTCCTATCTCCCAGAGTTTGCAGGGCCCGATTCAACAATTGATTCTTTAAAACAGATAATTACCGTGAAAAATCTGCTTACCCACACCGCAGGAATGAAACCCTTTAAGAAATTTTTTCGCATGGATGCACCCAGCCGGGAAGCCCTGGTGGACAGCGTGCTTCAATCAGAACTGGATACAATTCCAGGTACCAAATACAGGTATTCTGATATTGGTTTGATTACCCTTGGGATGGTGATTGAGAAGCTAGCCGGAGCTGATTTAAAAACCTTTACAGATAGTGTCATCTTCAAGCCCCTGTCTATGAAGGCAACTGGCTATCAACCCCGGGCGAGACTTGATCGTATTGTCCCAACTGAAATAAGTGAGTTGGACAGCATGCTGGTACATGGTTTTGTCCATGATGAAAACTCCCATTCCCTGGGTGGCATTACTGGCCATGCCGGTCTTTTTTCTACTGCCATGGATCTGGCCAGGTTTGCGCAGATGATGCTGAATAAGGGGTCGTTGGGTGATACCGTCATATTTAAACCAGAAACCATTGAATTATTCACACGTCGGGCGAACATGCTGGATGAAGAGAACTCCCGCTGTTTGGGATGGGATAGTCCTCATGAAGCCAGCTCAGGCGGTGTTTATCTAAGTGCCAATAGTTTTGGTCATACTGGGTTTACGGGAACCTCTATCTGGATTGATCCTGACAATCAAATGTTTGTCATTCTCCTCACCAATGCGGTGCACCCCAAACGTAGTTATAAGTATCCCAACTATTTTGACTGGCGTCAACGCGTCCACGCATCCGTATATGAAAGTCTGGGTTTTAGCGAAATCACACCGGGTCTGGAATGGAGAGATCGCTGGATCGAGGAAGAACGCCGTCGAAATTCCTTGTGGTATAAGCTTTTCCATTAATCTACGGTGACACTAGATTTGATAAACCCCGAGGTAATTGAGAACGTCATCTCGAGCGGAGTCGAGAGGTGATTCCACCGGAAACCAGATTACGTCTTCTCAAGCGGAGTCGAGAGATGCTGCATATGGAAAACACAATTTAATATCCCTCGACTCTGCTCGGGATGACGAACTATTGATTAATTATGACAATTACAAAAAAATAATTAGGAGCTGCAATGCATATAAAGATTCAACCACATACCCCCTCATCCCGCGAGCGCTATGAGCAGCATGGACACTACCATGCCGGTGATGCCGGTCTTGATTTGTTTATTATGGAAGATCAGGTCATCAAAGCTGGAGAAACAGTGCCCCTAAAATTGCAAATATCCTGCGAAACGTCCTCAGGCCAGCCCTACTATCTCATGCCCCGTTCAAGTATCTCCAAGACCCCTTTAAGGATGTCAAATTCAATCGGATTGATAGATGGCGGATACCGAGGTGAAATTATCGGTATGGTTGATAATATCAAAACCGAGGATTATCAAGTTTCTGCAGGTGATCGCTTGTTCCAATTGGTTGCCATGGATGGATCACCCATCACCTTTGAGCTAGTGGAATCCCTGAGTGAAACCAGTCGAGGAGCAGGCGGATTTGGCAGCACTGGGAACTAGCTTTTAAATCTTCTGGAAAATGGTCAGGCCGGCTGAAAGTTTCAGTCGCTTCAGCACATCAGAAATTATTCCAAATGCTTTCATGAATATCCAGGTCATGAAAAATGAAAGTTATTGTATTATATAATTGTTATTATTTAGCTTATCATCGGAACTTTGTATTCCCTTCCCTCTGATTTTTACTTGGAGTCAGCTTGTAACCTGAATATAATTTGGCGCTCTAATGGTGTGAGTGCTAATAGAGCATATTTTTGAATTATATACGTCAGTTGCAACTGACAATCCTTTAAAAGAAACGAGAGGAAAAAGAAAAAAATGGCAAAATACATCGAATTTGATCAGGAAGCCCGGTCCAAACTAAAGACTGGTGTTGATATTCTGGCAAACGCTGTAAAAGTAACCCTGGGACCCAAGGGTCGTAATGTGGTTATCGACAAAAAGTTTGGTGCACCGACTATTACCAAAGATGGTGTCACCGTGGCAAAAGAAATCGAACTTGAAGATCCCCGTGAGAACATGGGTGCCCAGATGGTTCGCGAAGTTGCATCAAAGACGTCTGATATTGCTGGTGATGGAACCACTACTGCAACTGTACTTGCTCAGGCTATTGTTACCCAGGGCTTGAAGAATGTCACTGCTGGTGCCAATCCCATGGAAATCAAGCGGGGTATTGATGCTGGTGTTGTCGAGGTTGTCAAGTTTCTGAATGCGCTCAGCAAACCAGTGGCCAGCAGTAACGAGATTGCCCAGGTTGGAACCATTTCAGCCAATAATGACAAAGCTATTGGTGACTTGATCGCTGAGGCCATGGACAAAGTTGGTAAAGATGGTGTGATCACGGTGGAAGAATCCAAAACTATGGATACTCACCTTGAGACCGTTGAGGGCATGCAGTTTGATCGCGGTTATCTCTCCCCTTACTTCGTGACCAACGCTGAGAACATGGAAACCCTCCTAGAAGATGCCTTGATCCTGATCTATGATAAAAAGATCAGCACCATGAAAGACTTACTGCCAATTCTTGAGAAATCATCACAGACTGGCCGTCCGCTCCTCATCATCGCTGAAGATGTTGATGGTGAAGCTCTGGCTACTCTGGTTGTGAACCGTCTCCGCGGCACCTTAAAGGTTGCTGCTGTTAAGGCACCTGGTTTTGGTGATCGTCGGAAAGCCATGCTTGAGGACATTGCCGTTCTCACTGGTGCAACCGTTGTATCTGAAGACCAGGGTTACAAGTTAGAAAATGCAACCCTTGAGTATCTGGGTACAGCCAAAACTATCATCATTGACAAAGACAACACAACCATCGTTGATGGAGCTGGTGAAAAAGAGAAATTGACAGCCCGCATCAATGAGATCAAGGTTCAGGTTGAGAACACGACTTCTGATTATGATCGTGAAAAACTTCAGGAACGTCTGGCCAAATTGGCTGGTGGTGTTGCTGTACTGAATGTTGGTGCTGCTACTGAAGTTGAGATGAAAGAGAAGAAAGCTCGTGTTGAAGATGCTTTGCATGCTACACGTGCTGCTGTCGCTGAGGGAATCATCCCTGGTGGTGGTGTTGCTCTCCTGCGTGCCGCAGAGGCATTAAAACTGACACTTGAAGGTGATCAGCAGTTGGGTATTGATATTCTTCGTCGCGCCTTGGAAGAACCGATTCGTCAGATTTCCAAGAATTCTGGTTGGGAAGACTCCATTGTGGTACAGAAAGTCAAAGAAGGCAAAGATGACTTTGGTTTTGATGCTCGCGCTGAAGATTTTAAGAATCTTCTTGAAGCTGGTATCCTTGATCCAACCAAGGTGGCCCGTACAGCTCTTGAGAATGCAGCTTCAATTGCAGGTCTCTTGCTGACCACGGAATGTGCCATTACTGATAAGCCCGAACCATCATCAGCTGGAGGTCCAGGGATGGATCCTGGTATGGGTGGCATGGGCGGTATGGGTGGCATGTACTAAACCACCCCGTAATACTGCACTATCAAAAGGCCGGTCATTTGATCGGCCTTTATTTTACCAATGAGTACAACTTAACACGTCTTCGCGAAGGAGTGTAACGACTGCGGCGATCTCTTTTTTTTACAACGAATTAGACGAACTTTTCGATTGGTTTTATTAACCACAGAGTGCGCAGAGAACGCAGAGGATTTTTAGAGGCTTCGTTGGGGAAGAGTGGAGCGATTGCAGCGATCTCTTTTTTTCACAACGAATTGTACAAACATTGCCAATGGTTTTATAACCGCAAAGTGCACAGAGACCGGCAGAGGACTATTAGATTCTTCTCTGCGAAGGCAGGTAGCGACTGCGGGATCTTTTTTTTGCAACGAATTTAACGAAGAGAACGAACTCAATTTTGGGATGGAATAGATTTATCTTACACTCTGTATGCTGTAGTTGACCTATGCTTCTTGGTAAACTATATTGCGCGGCTTTTTTGATGGCGTGGTGCCCAAGTTGGTCTAAGGGAGTGGTTTGCAAAACCATCATTCGCCGGTTCGAATCCGACCCACGCCTCTTTGAAATTATGAATTACGAATTGTGAATTATGAATTTATCATTTACAATTTATAATTCAATTTTTGGCCCGGGTGGTGGAATTGGTAGACACAAGGGACTTAAAATCCCTCGGCCTTAAAAGCCGTGCCGGTTCGATTCCGGCCCCGGGTACACCTCTAATACTCTGATACACAGCTACATACGAATATCATATAATTCTAATTACTTTGTTGCAAGTGATGGACATTTGAGACAAATCACGCCACCACATGTCATAATCTTTGACACTATTTTAGCACAGTTTTGAAGTGAGAACCCTTGGTTGGTGTACTCAATTTCGATATTATGACATTGACTCAAAATAGCGCCTTGCTTCCTTCATGACACGAGGAGCGAGTAGAAGCGTAGCCGTCATGGTGGGAATAGCCATGAGTGCATACATGCCATCGATAAAATTGATGGCGACATCAAGGGTAATGATTGAAGCAAATGCAAGAACAAGTACATAAAATATTCTGTAATATTTTTTATATCGACTACCAAAAAGGTAGGAAGTACATTTACTACCATAATATGAATAGCCAATCATAGTTGACATGCTGAAGATAATCACACAAATTATCAGTATGTAGCGCCCTACCTCACCTAATTCATGTGAAAATGCCTGTGTAGTTAGCGTCACACCATTGCTTTCACTAGCCTGCCACATACCAGAGAATAGAATTGCGAAGGCGGTGACACTACAAACAATAATGGTATCAATGAACGGACCGATCATAGCCACAAGACCTTCGCGCACAGGCTCCTTGGTTCTTGCCGCACCATGAGCCATGGCCTCGGTGCCAATTCCAGCCTCATTAGAGAAAGCAGCCCGACGGATGCCGGTGATGATGACTGCACCTAAGGCACCACCTAATACAGCATCTCCTGTGAAGGCGTCTTTGAGAATGAACATAAACATTTCAGGTATCTCTGTATAATGTTTAACCAGAATAGTGATGCCAGCCAACATATAAAGACTAACCATGACTGGCACCATCCGTGAAGCGACCAGGCCAATGCGCTTGATTCCGCCAAATATGACCAGAGCAACGATTACAGAAATTACCACTCCTACAAGAAGATTACCCATGATAGCATCACCGACAAATAAGCCCTGCTGTTTGAATACCTCATCGCGAATGATCTGTGTTAATTGGTTCGACTGAAATGGGGCGAGACATCCAAAAAGGCCGGCAAGGCTAAACCAGATTGCCAAAGGTTTGAATTTTATACCTAAGCCAGTTTCGATATAGTACATGGGGCCCCCCATAATCCGACCCTCATCATCTTTTCCGCGATAAAGAATACTTAAAGAGCAGGTGAAAAATTTTGTAGACATACCGAGAATTGCACTGAGCCACATCCAAAAAATGGCCCCGGGACCACCTGTATGAATGGCAATTGCCACTCCACTGATATTACCCATTCCCACCGTACCGGCGAGGGCGCTGGAAAGTGCTTGAAAGTGGGAAATGTCACCCGGATCGTCTTCAGAATCATATTTACCCAGGAGTATCATAAAAGCATGACGGAAAAACCGGAAGGGAGTAAACCGACTGTAAAAAGTAAAAAAGAGTCCACCACCAAGGAGCAACACCAGCAGAGGTGTACCCCACATAAAACTTGAAAATTTTTCAAACAATACATCTATGCTTAGCATGCGTTCTCCGCTTGTATCTATGCCTGAGTAACTGTTCCAAAATTATATCTGGACAGAGTGTTTCGTGACTTAGATGATGGATATTTCCATTTTATGGAAGGGTAAGAATTTGCATAGCGCCATGGTGTCGGATACTCAATACTTGTAGAGCACCTACTCCAATTGTATCGCCAATCAGTTTCTTGTAGTCACCAATGTCGTCTTTATGAATATATGCCTGGATGGAACCAGCAAAACCCCCTCCATGCACGCGAGCAACCCCCCTACCATTTTTTTCAATAAATAGCTGAGAGACACCCAGGGCGTAAGTAAGACCCTGATCTCGACCATCGCTACCGGGTGGAATGGAATTTTGAAGGATATTTTGAGACGAGGCTCCACTAGCACACACAGCCTTTAAATAGGCTTCAAAATCTCCTACTTCCAATGCCGAGACCATTTGATCGACGCGCTTATTCTCACTGTAAAAATGCATGGCGCGCAAGATTGATCTATCCCCCAGCTTGCTTCTGATGGAGACTATATTTTTTAGGAAGTCAGCCTCGTGAACAGTACGTAAAACGTCAGATTCCAATAGATTTGCTACTGCTCCCATTTCGAAGGGAATTGAAGCGTAGGCTGGAGTAAGATCAGCGTGATTACCACCTGTATTAATCACAAGGAGTACATACTTTTCCGCACTAAAATCATGACTTATTTTCTGAATATCTAAATGATTGGGATCCTTAAAATCAATTGCCATTATCCCACCAACAGCTGATGCCATCTGATCCATCAATCCACAGGGCTTGCCAAAATATTGATTTTCTGCACATTGTGCTATTTGGGCAATCTTACCAGCAGATAATCCACTCTGGTTATAGAGATGATTGACTATCGTGCCGATGAGAACTTCAAAACTTGCTGAGGAAGAAAGTCCCGACCCCATGCCAACATCACTGGTTATTTCTGCAGAGAAGCCACCACACTCTCCCCCAGATTCCACAATACCTGCAATCACCCCTCGAATGAGCGAACTTGTTTTTCCTTTTTCAGAAGGTCTTATATTTAGATCTGAAACTTCAACAGTAAATATTTCATCAAAGCCCTTCGAGCGGACAACTATTCTTCCATCTGATCTCTTTGCTACGGCCGCTAGAGCATCATTTCTTACTGCTGCACAAATAACCTTGCCAAGATTGTGGTCAGTATGATTGCCTCCTAATTCAGTTCGACCCGGCGCGCTAAATAGATGAGTTGCCTCAAAATCTGCTCCTTCTATTAACTCTGAGATTCTATTTAAGGCGAGTTGATAGTCTTCTCCCCCTCCATACAAGTCCTTGAATAAGTCCAATTGGCCAGATTCTCGAATCTGTTTATTCAATTTATCTATTGACCACATCGACATCTAAAACTCCAATTTTATTAGACTTTATTCTGATATTTCTACTAGATGTTTAGCAGCCATTTCTGGAGTAATATCTCTTTGTGATTCAGCAAGCATCTCGTATCCGACCATAAATTTCTTGATTGTTGCGGATCTAAGCAGGGGTGGATAAATATGGGCGTGCATCGTCCAGTGGTCATTGTCCCCTCCCGTATTTGGTGCTATATGCCAACCCATACTATATGGAAAGGAGATGTTAAAAAGCAGATCATACTTCTTTAACAATACCTTGAGGATGTCAGCTAGATCACAGATTTGATCTGAATTCATCCCATTCATCTGAGTCAGATTCATTCTGGGAATAATTATCGTTTCAAAGGGCCAGGTAGCCCAAAACGGAACCAATGAGACCCAGGATTTGTTTTGATAGACTATTCGCTCACCCCCAGCACATTCCTTTTCAACATAATCCAATAATAAGGGACGCCCGTGAGTTTCAAAATACGCCTTTTGGTTTGCATCTTCGCTTTCAATTTTTGACGGTACGAAATCTCCGGCCCAGATCTGACCATGAGGGTGAGGATTTGAAGCACCCATCATTTTGCCTTTATTCTCAAATATCTGCACATAGCCATATTTGCGCATAAGATCTTTCTCTTGATCCCTCCAAGTTTCTATGATTGTTTCGATTTCACTCAGGGATAATTCAGCAAGTGTCTGATCGTGTCGGGGTGAATAGCAGATAACTCGTGTCGTTCCGCTGGCTGTCTTCCAGTGAAAAAGGTCATCACCGATATCTGATGAGGTATGGTTCTCGTCAAGCAATGCCGGAAAATCATTGGTGAAGACGAAGGTTCCCTGATAGTCAGGGTTCTTATCACCTTTGGCTCTACTTCCTCCTGGACAGAGATAGCACTCAGGATCATGAGAGGTTAATGATTCTATCTGAATTGCCTCAAGCTGACCAAGCCATGGACGATCTGCACGGTGGGCTGATACTACCACCCATTCTCCTGAAAGCGGATTGTGCCGCCGATGAGGCTGGTCTCCCGGAAATTTCATTCGTGCACCGAAGACCTACCAGAAGACTGCGTACAGTGCTACCAGGATCACTCCGATAATCATTGCACTGATATTAAAGACAGGTTCCGTTTCGAAGTATTTCCTGGAAACAGGAATCCCCTTGGGATCGCTGGTACCTTTGCCTTCAATCTGGCTGACAATAGCAATAATAATCATAGTGGCAATCCAGACGATCATCATCTGATGCATCCAGGGCATGGAGGTACCCAACTTGAGCACCAGGGCAAGGGGGATTGAAGAAACAGCACCCCAGATGGCAGCATTGTTAGTCGATCTCTTATAAAATAGACCCATCATGAATACACCAAGTATTCCGGGGCTAACCAGTCCAGTGTATTCCTGAATGTACTGAAACATTTCCTTCACGGAACCCAGGGTTGGAGCGACCAGAACGGCAATAACCAGGGCAGCCAGAACAGCTAAGCGACCCACTTTGACTGTGGCTTTGTCATCAGCACCTTTATTGATGTAGGCACGATAAATATCCATGGTGAAAATGGTTGAGGTTGAATTCAACATGGAAGCCAGAGAGGACACGATGGCTGCAGAGAGCGCCGCAAGCACGAGTCCTTGCAATCCAGTGGGCACAAATTGACTGATTAACCAGGGATATGCTTTATCATAGTTGATTCCCACTCCACCTGTACTAAAGGCCTCTTTCACACCCGGAATGGCGGCTGTGCCTTCAGGAGACGTGAACATGACATAGGCAACGATACCAGGGATCACAACAATGAGAGGAATGATAAGCTTCAGGAAGGCCGCAAAAGCAATACCCTTTTGAGCTTCTTTTAAGGATTTGGCAGCAAAGGTTCTCTGAATGATATACTGGTTAAAACCCCAGTAGTACAGATTGGCCACCCACATCCCACCTACGAGAACGGCAATACCAGGTAGATTACTAAAACTGGGATGTCCCTTCTTTAGAATCATGTGGAAATGATCACTCGCGACGTTGTAGATATGTGATAAACCATTCAACATTCCACCATCTGGTGTTACATGGTTCACAGCGATGATGGAGGTAATCAAACCACCCACTATCAACAGGATAACCTGAATAACATCAGTCCAGGCCACAGCAGACAGACCGCCCCAGATGGAGTAGGCTGCAGCAAAGAAAGCCAGCGCCAGGATACCATGCATGATATAATCACCATTGCCTGTGCCTAAAATGGTATCAAGTGCCTTAGCACCGAGGAAAAGAACTGAGGTGAGGTTTACAAAAATAAATAATCCAATCCAGAATACTGCTAGAATTGTTTTCAGGTTTTTGCTGTAGCGAACCTCAACAAACTGGGGGATGGTATAAATTTTCTTTTCAATAAAGATGGGCAGAAAATATTTACCGACGATGAGTAAAGTAAGCGCTGCCATCCATTCGTAGGAAGCAATTGCCAGACCCAGAGAAAATCCAGATCCTGACATGCCTATAAACTGTTCAGCAGAGATGTTTGCAGCAATCAGCGATGCGCCAATGGCCCACCAAGGTAGTGATTTACCAGCGAGGAAATAGTCCTCGGCGTTCTTCTCATGACCTTCTTTGGTTCTGGATACCCATAAGCCAACCGAGACTATGAGAATAGCATAGGATGCAAATACCAGATAATCGACTAATGAAAACTCCATTGTGAATTCCTTATTTGTTTAAAACATCAAATTTGTATTGGATTTGATGGTCATATTCGTCGTTCGCCTCAAGCACCGGGGATGGAAATTTGTTCTCTCTGGGAGAATTTGGATATTCTTCTGGTTCCAGGCAGACAGCTTGCCATTTATCAAAGGAGATTCCACCCTTCCCCTTAACGCTTCCATTCAGAAAGTTTGCTGTATATAACTGCATAGCTGGTGCATTCGATGAGAGGGTAAGCGATCTTCCACTTTCGATATCCTCGAGCACAGCCATACTTCTCAGGCTACCGTTTGGCTCGTTAATTATGAAACAGTGGTCAAATCCGCCTGCAATTGTTAACTGGGAATTATCATCCACGATTCGCGAGTGGATTGGAATTTCATTTCGAAAATCAAAGACTGAATTTGCTACAGATCTTATTTCTCCAGTTGGAACCATATGTTCGTTGATTGGTAAATATTTTTGAGCCTCAATTGAGAGTAAATGAGAATCAAGGTCAGATGCAGGTGTACCGGACAAATTGAAATATGGATGCAGTGAAACATTTATCACTGTCTTCCGGTCACTCATTGCCCTTATTCTAATATTCAATTCGTTGTCATCATTTAGGGCATATAGGGCACTAACAGATAAATTTCCTGGGAAGCCTTGATCACCATGCGGGCTATTATGACTCAATAAAAGCATTTCGCCCTTCCCCGAATCTAATTTTTCAGCCTCCCATACAACCCGATTGAATCCAATTTGACCACCATGAATACAATTTATCCCATCATTTTTTGTCAATGGATAAGCAGTATTATCAAGTACGAATGTTCCCCCCGCAATTCTATTTGCAAACCTCCCGATTACAGCACCCATATATGATTCATCTTCCAGATATCCTTCCAGATTGTCATACCCCAGGAGTATATCAGAAAAATTGCCGCTCAAATCAGGTGTCTTTATGGATTGCAATATTCCACCATAATTGAGAACATTGACAGATAGCTTATTATTATTTGTCAAACAATATTTGGAGATTTTCTCGCCAGTTTTTAGCTGACCAAAAGGATATTCAGAAATTATACCACACGTCTTTATTTTGACATTCTCACTCATTTTGAACTTCTTAATTTTGCGATACCTATAACTTATTTTATTTGTCGCTGAGTTGATTCTCTAACGATAAGTGTAGTCTCAACTATCCGGGTAAATTTCTTCCGTTTCTCCATTACAGTATTTAGTTCATCCATCAAAATTTGGACAGCTTCTTGTCCCATTTTATATCCATGCTGGTCAATGGTTGTTAAGGGAGGGTCAATAAGTTCAGTAATGGGATTGTTACTAAATCCAGTAATTCCAATATCGGCAGGAATGTTTAATCCCATTGCAATTACTTCTTTGTGAGCACCAACGGCTACTGGATCATTAATGGCAAAGATCGCATCTGGCGGATCAGATAACTCAAATAGAGTCTTTATCCCTATTGTACCGGATCGTTCTTCTAAGGTCCCATGAATAACAATTTCTTCATCATACTCAATGTTATGTTTTGCCAGCGCTTCTCTATACCCTCTTAATCGTTCCCTTGCTATACTCAGATAGGTTGGCCCAGCGAGGTGACTAATGCGTCTATACCCCATTTCTATCAAATGTTGGGTGGCCTTAAACGCCCCCTCGTAATCATCAACAATCACTTTGGAAACATCTAAATTATCCAGGACGCGATCAAATAGTACAACGGGTATGCCCCTTCGCAGAAATCGTCGAAAATGATCTCCATCCTGTGTTGTTTGAGAGACAGATGCTACGATTCCAGCCACTCTATTTGATAGCATGTTGTGAGTATTTAAGACTTCACGGTTATAATCCTCGTTAGATTTGGAAACGATAATTGTGAATCCGTGCTTGTACGCTAAATCTTCCATCCCATCTATTGCTGAGGAAAAAAAGTCATGCTTTATCTCTGGCACAATTACCCCAATTGTCCTTGAGGCGTTTGTCTTAAGATTCTTGGCTATGCTATCCGGGAAGTAGTCAAATCGCTCCGCCACCTTTTTAACTTTGGTGATAGTTTCTTCTGCAATGCCTGCATGGTCTTGTAAGGCACGTGAAACAGTCGAAATGGATAAACCAAGTTCGTTAGCGATATCTTTTAATGTTGGTGATTTTCGATTCATGAATTGCTATCCCTCTCCTACTTCATCAGCATCAACTTGGAGATGTGATAGTTATCATCGGTCTGAAGACGGCATAAATACATACCTGAATCATATCCTGCGGCATGTAATTGCAGAGAGTATGTCCCTGCTGGTTTGGATCCTTGATCCAACACTTCCACGAGCTGTCCCCGAATGTTATAGAGCTCAATTCGAATATCTGATCTTCTATCTAAATCATATAGAATTGTCGCAGTGGAATTGAACGGATTAGGATAGCTGAATACCTTATGTCCCACAGGCATTTCAGGATCACTCGCAGCACCATCCACTATGGTAAACTTATCCAGGCGCCAGTAATAATGTTGCTGATTACCACTGAAAGAAAAATAGACTTCTTTATCTTTGACTGCTTCGAGATCAATGATCTCTTGTTGCCAAACTCCAATTAGAGCCTCGTGAACAGCAATGGTTTGTAGGGTGTACCAAGGTCCATCTGAATTGGAGCCATATTGCAATTTTAAGGAATGCTCTGGCGTTCCACCTGCTTGAGTAGGATCCCAAGCTCTTATTTCTTGAAAGCTGAGTTTTGGTCTTCTAGCACTTCTAAGATCAATTTGCGGGGAAATCACCCTAAAAGACCCTACCCAGTTTGGTCCATACGACAGTGCTCTATCACCATCAAAAGGAGCTGAAACCCAGTGATCATTTACTTTGTCGTAAACTTCCATACTATCCTGGGAGGTCAGGAGGTCCAAAGAGCTAGCATTTGGGAGACTCCAGCCCGAGGTACTTGATCCTGGCTGATCATATTCAAAATCTTCCCAGTACACAAATCCATAGGGCATCCCAACCATGAAGGATTTGCTGTAAGTAACCAGCTCCGCTGTATCAGTAATTTGAATAAAGAGCTCCAGCTCCTCACCTTCTGGAAAATCGGGAGATAACGAAAAGGGAATGATCAGGTAGGTTGACTCGTCGATATCCAATCTGCTAATGGTGTACGAAGTGTCTAAATCGACGAGATAGTCAACATCCTGCTCATCAGGTCTAATGGTGATCGTAATATTTTCGCCGGCTCGCTGACCATGGTTAACCAGATCAAGTACGAGGGATACCCGTTCACCTGGATCAAATTTCCCATCTGAATTCCCTGAAACTTCAGCCGCTACAATATTCGCATGGTACTCTGCTTTTTGCCCAATTGTTATACTGTAGTAGTATCTCATGCTATCCAATCCAGAGTGGATGGTATAGATTAATTCTGCTATATAGGGCACGGGTATGTTGGAATTCAAATCTACAGTATGTCTTATTTTCAGACTCGAATCCACCTCAATTTCACCAAAATTAAAATCCGGATTATGAACAGTTATCCAATCCCTGCTTGAGCCTGAGGAGTGTAGGCTGAGATTTGAATTTTCTGAGCTCTGCCCCCCTACATTTTTTATTTCAAATTCAAGTTCAACTGACTCTCCCGGATCAGCCAACCCGTTTTGATTGTCATCAGCAACAATCTGTGGTGAATTGAAAATTAAGAAACTACTTGAATCTGGTAGATCAGTATCGAGGACAGCCCCTGCAGTTTGAATGTGATTCTGGAAGGCAGTGCGGGTTGTATCATTCCAATTGATAACCCCATCATATATATATGGGCTCATAATATATCGACTGTCATGGGCTACATGGGTTGCGCCCCAATTATGACCGGCTTCGTGGGCTTGAAAATTAGCCAACCAACGGGTTTCTCCCATCCCCCAAAACTCAACAAGATGATGGCGCCCAAACTGTCCGATTGTGTTAAGCCATGCATATGAGTAGCCAATGATCCTGCCAGTCCAGAATGTTGCAATGTCATGCCAATTTGAGACGCCACCGCCTGCGACCCAATTATCAACAGCCCTCAAGTAAGCACCTGCGTCAGTTGTCTGAGGCAGACCCCCAGAATAAGAATCAGCGAAAATGATCATCTCAACAAGCTGATATTGAATATTGAGTTGATTGTAGTAGGCGTCCATATAGTTCAATATGCTGAGAAGTTCGTTTGCGAGCTCCATGCTGGAATTCGCTTTCAAATAGGCTTCATAATCAGCGATTATTGCGATTTCGGCGGTAAGCATACCATTCTCCGAAAAGGTCTTATGCATAGCAATATTATTTGGATTGAGGATTTGCTTCGAGTAGGTCGTTGGTGATAAGCTAAAGTCATCCTGATAGCCACGGACCTGCTCAATCCCTCCACCATTTTGAATAGCACGAATCTGAATCGAGCTGGATTTTTCAAATTCTTGATTTTCCAGAACAAGCCTCTCGCCAGTACTTGTTTGAATGAACCCGGATAGATAATTCCTAGCCACGGTTAATCTCACCTGACTGCTAGGATCATCTGTAATCGTCCCTCTGTAAGTGGATGCCAGGGGTTCCTCAATCTCGTAGTGCCTATCATCCCTGATTTCAACGATCCGAGCACTCGCCTGTACAAGGTGAAAGCGTTCAAGATGTAAATTGTAGATATCATTGCGACCCAGATCAATTTCCAATCTTACAGATTCTTCTGCTTTAGCATCCAGCAACACTTGAATATCGCCTGTGATTGATAGGGAGACGCCTTTATCCACTGAAAGAATCAACGATTTCTTTTCTTCGACTCCCATGAGTTTTGCAGTATGGTTTGCAGCTGTGATGTCCTGGACTACCAGCACGCAGAAAAACAATAACAAGCATCTCGGGCTAAGAGGAAAGAGCAATTTGTCTGAGCCAATCTTCATAATTTATTCAGCTTAAATGCCTCAGTTCCCCTCAGGCAGTCCAGATTGGGCGTTACGCTTGTTGAAGGGCTGCAGCCTGAAATTAAATGAATAATCCTGTGCCTGAAGTGTATAGGCATCATGGGGTCGAGCACCCCAGCTATTATCCCCACCTACCCCCATTTGCTGAAGATCAATATTCCAGGTGACAATACTTCCTGGTTTTACATATGTTCGTCCGTGGCGCTGGGCTTTGCTCACAAAATCAAGCAATTCATAATCGTACTGATGAGCAGCTGTGCTTAACAAAGGATCACCATAAGCCATCATGCCATTGCCCTCTTCATCATAAACTGCCATCCACCTCACATCGGTTTTATTCCCAGTTTCCTGCGGTCTCACGTACGGAAAATACTGATCCCAAATAGAACTTGAATATCGACCGATAGCTGCACTTGTTTTGCGGTCCCAATAGCTTTCATGTGGTCCCCGTCCGAACCATTCAACTTGCTTAAGTGAGCCAGGGAGCTTGAAGGTCATACCGTATCTGGGTATCTCAGGCAGGGACTCAGCTTCTACCTTGAGATTCATGGAGATATCTGTCATCCCTTGACCATTGATGACATAATTCAGCACAAGACCTAGACTGTCAATAGTATTATCGAATGTAGCCTCTATCATGACCTGTGAATCATTAATTTTGTCCGAAACCAAATTCACCAGCTGCATCCTTTCAGGCATATCTTTCCATACAGCGCAACGATTCTGCATACCGTTACCAATATCATTGTCATTTGGAGCGCGCCAGAATTGAGGGGCGAGGGCAGATTCGATATATTCGGTTTCAAGATGCTTATATGATTCTATTAATCCGCTCTGCTCACCGACTGAAACTGAGAACCCATCTCCAACAATAAGCAACATTCCATTCTTCTTGATTATTTCGAGGGTGGGGCTGGATTGCTCCACTTGATCTGCTACTGGAGCCTGGATTAAAAATTGATCCCAGGCAACTACATGATTCACAGGTAAGAGCTGTTTCGCTTGTTTTACTTTTGAAATGACTTTCAGGTGATATTCATGTGCCTTATTTACCTCATACTCAGTTGTCACTATTTCCACCTTCACAGTTGAACCTGCCTCAATGAATGGCAGCACAAGCTTTCCTTTGGCCACAGTGACTCCATCCTCGGCTATTTCCCAGCTATGCTCCAGATTGGAAAGATCAAGGAAGTCATATCGATTGGTGACACCTATTGTGTTGGTCACAGGGTCATAATCGCTGAACTTTAACGGTTGATAAACTTTCTTAACCTCGTGGATATGTGGATTTAGAGAACGGTCCGCAGCTACCAGACCATTTGCACAAAAATTTGAATCATTCTCTGCATACTCATCTCCGAAATCACCACCATAGGCCCAATACCATTCACCTTCTGGGGTTTCCTTATAAATGGTCTGATCCACCCAATCCCAAATAAAGCCACCCTGAAGATGTTTATACTCATCTATGGCATCCCAGTAGTCCTGCAGGTTCCCGACACTATTGCCCATGGCATGTGCATACTCACACAGGATTAACGGCCTTTCTTGAGTTTCGGAAGCGTATTTGGAGATAAATTCAATACTCTTATACATTGGGCATACAATATCAGTATGCGCCTCATACCAGGCCGGTTGATACTGAACAGGTCGGGAAGAATCTCTCTGCTTGATCCATTTATAAAGTTTTACAAAATTTTCACCATCACCTGCCTCATTGCCCATGGACCAAATAATAATTGAGGGATGATTTTTATCTCTCTCCACCATCCTTTGACCTCGATCGAGCCATGCACCCAACCATTTTGGATCATTTGCAATAAGACCATAACCTTCATCATGATATCCCATACCATGTGATTCAATATTGGCTTCATCTACCACGTAGAGACCATATTCATCACATAGTTCATACCAGCGCAGATGATTAGGGTAGTGACTAGTCCGCACCGCATTGATGTTATGCAGTTTCATCAGGCGAATATCCTGAACCATGGATTCTTCGGAGATATATTTACCAGTGTGAGGATCATGTTCATGTCGATTAACACCACGGATGGTGATGGGAGTTCCATTCACCAGGAGCTGCCCTCCAGCGATGCTCACATTTCGGAATCCGATTTTCTGGCTAATCACTTCAACGGGTTTATTCTGAGCATTAATTAGGGTGAGGATAAGGGTATACAGTTCCGGAGTTTCAGCTGTCCAGGCTCGTACTTCTGGAATTTCATAACTATATGTGATTGTCGTTTGTGACGAGCCGACCATTTCCACAGCCTGATCATTTTTATAAATATCTTCCCCTCCAATAGCTTCAAGAATCCGGCATTGGAGTTTGTAGCCCTGGGGCTTCACTGCTTGAGTGTTTTTAATATCCACGTCAAGTTTGAATAGACCATTTGTATAGTTTTCACCTAAATCTGCATGGACGAAGTAATCACTTATCCGAGTTTTTGGTGAGGCATAGATGTAGGCATCGCGTTCAATCCCGCTGATCCGCCACATATCCTGACCCTCGAGGTAACTGGCATCACTAAACCGGTAGACTTCCAGTGATACACTATTCTTACCTGGTTTAACAAAATCCGAAATCTCAAACTCAACAGGTGTTTTGGACCCTTGTCCATAGCCAACAAATTCGCCATTTATCCATAGATAATAGGCAGATCTGATGCTGCCAAAGTGGATAAATACATCTCGTCCATCCCAGTTTTTGTCAATAGTAAAATTTCTGCGATATGAGCCCACAGCGTTATAGTCGTGGGGAACCTTTGGTGGATCAGGCGTGAAGGGATATTCTTCATCCAGATAGATTGGTGTACCATAGCCTTGCATTTCCCAATTAGTTGGGACTTTAATTTTATCCCAGTGACCTACATAACGAAACTTCTTGAAAAAATTCTTGGGCCGCTCGGTTGGGGTAGCGGAAAAGTTAAAATACCATTCCCCATTCAAGTCAAACACATATTGGCTGTTATTGCGAATATCAGCGACTGCCAGAGCTTCATTTTCATATGGAAATTTTACCGCGTGAGGAGCCACCCTGTTGATATTGATGATCTCAGGGTTCTCCCAATATGTTTTAGAATCCATATCAACTGGTGATGCCTGTAGCAAACCTGCAAATGCAATACTCATAATAGCTTGGCCCGTATGTTTAAATTGTATCATTATGATTGCTCCTGCTTTATAATCGAATCTCAACTTGATTGCTCATAAGGTCTGCATATTCCTCCCTGGTACGGATCAGCAGAGGTGGACCGTCATTAACCAAAACTTCTGGTGGCCGAGGACGCGCATTATACTGGGATGACATACTGAAACCATAAGCCCCAGTATCCTTGATGGCTAGAATATCTCCTTCACGTAACTCAGGAAGCCGATATTGCTTGGCGAAGTCATCTGCTTCACAAAGATTTCCCACAATATTGTACGCCTGGTGTGCACCATCGGGATTAGAAATATTCTCGATTTCGTGGGACGAACCATAGAGCATAGGTCGGATGAGATGGTTAAAACCTGAATCGACACCAGCAAAAGTGACTTCCCTATTTTTCTTGAGCACCTTCACTTGCACATAAAGTGTTCCGGCTTCACTCACCAGGTAGCGTCCAGGTTCAAAGCGAAGATGGATTTCTCGGTTGGTTTCCTGCTCAAATTCAATCAATAATTGACTGAGTTGGTACCCCACCTTACCAATATCAGTTGCTTCAATTTTTCTGGGTTTTGGATTTAATCCACCACCAAAATCGAGGTATCTGAGTGTAGGAAATTCTTTAGCTGCCTCCAACATCAATTGTGCACTTCTCCGAAGAATATCATCTCGCATAATGACATGACTGGAATGAATGTGCAGACCTTCCACCTGGATTTCATATTTAGAAACGACTGCCAGAATCTTATCAAACTGAGCATATGGAATGCCGAATTTGGATTGCTCGTACCAACCCAATGAGCTTTCCTTGTTATTCTCCAGAGCTATATGTGGATTAAAGCGAATACAACAAGGTACGGAGGCACAATATCGTATTCCAAATTTTTCGAGATTGGATAAGTTTTCGATATTTATACCTACCCCAATCTCAACAGCCCTTTCCAACTCAGAAAAATCAACCAGATTGGGAGTAAAAATGATCTGATTTGGCTCAAATCCGGCTTCTAAAGCCATTCTAATCTCAAAAAGGGAGACAGTGTCAACCCCAGTGCCCAACTCCCGCATAACCTTCAATATTTTCTGGTTTGAAAGTGCCTTCATGGCATAATACAGTCGAGTTTTACCCTGAGGAAGTGCATTTGTTAAATCTTTATGTCGTGCTCGAATGAGATCAGCATCATACACATAGCAGGGTGTCCCCACTTTTTCGATAATTTGGCTAATATTCAATTTGAATCCCCAATCACTCCTACAATTGCCATTGCATCATGAGCAGGTGGGCTGCGGACCATGAAAAGTGATTTACTTTCATCCCTTCGCCAGTAAGCGGATTATAATTCTCACGGATAGGACCCGTAGCATTCAACAGACCTTCTGCTCGTTCAATAATCTGCCTTGAAAAAGTATCTGCATCTTCTGTATATCCATATCGTCTTAAAGCAGAGACAGCAAAAAATGCCTGATCCAGCCACACTGGTCCCCTCCAATATCCCGACATGAACGCAGGATTGTCCTTTGCCACAGTTGGAAACGGTATGTGAGTAGCAAATTTTTCTTGATCAATCATAAGTTCTCTAACTGCAGCAGCTTGTTCCGGAGTGGCTAGCCCAACCCAGAGAGGTATCCAACCTTGTGGGCCAAAAACTTTAATCTGGGATTTGTCATCGAGTTTTACATCATAGAAGAATCCAGATTCCATGTCATACATCAATTTTCTAATTTGTTTTCCCAACTCTACGGCTTGGGCTTTGTATTCAACAGCCTCTTGCGGTCGATTCAAGGCTTCTGCCAGATCTGCCAAACATAGTTTCTCATACCATAAATAAGAGTTCAGGTCAACCGATTCCTGGTCCATGGACCAGGCAAACTCATTATTTCTTAGCATGGCAGTTGAATCATAATGGAGTCCATCATCTACACCACTTTCCCACTTTGCTGCCTCAATGGTTCCATCTGTACTGCCATATTCGCACAATCCATTTTGATCGTGATCGCGATTTTCATACCACCATTCATGGTATTTTACCAACTTTGGATAAATATTATCTACAAAATCAAAGTTTTGACTGATCTCGTATAATTCTTTCACCGACCAGGCCGCAAGCGGTGGCTTGGTATTGCGCCAATTGTCCTCAGTACTGTCTGCATAAACACAATCTGCGATCATTCCATATTTATCCTGGTGATCAAACATGGTCAGGATCTGTTCTTCGGCGAGCTCTGGCTCAAACCTGGCAAGCGCGACGGCATGTTTCCAGGAATCCCAACCCCAAAAGCCATTAAAATACCATACGGATGCAGACGGGAATAGACCTCCATGCTCCAGAGATCCTCTTGGGGCTCTCCAATTGGTGATTAAGGTTTCCAACGACTTGATGGCTACTCGTTGGTATGAGACATCCTTCAGGAGGATGGACTCAGAATCAAGAATAGAGTTTATATAGCCATTCCATCTCGTTTCATTCTCATCACTGGATTTGGCTGAATTGAGAAGCAGTGCCTGGGCGTCAGCGGAAATCTGCTCCAGCACTTCGACCTGATTCCCTTCAGAAAGGCTAATGATAATAGGGAATTCAGTTTCCTCGCCGGGATTGACCAAGATTGTATTGGAATATGTGATTTCATACCCGCTCCCGTCTGCGTTCAAATTGATGTCACTAATTACCTCGGAGGGTATGTGAATACCGATCAAATCCTCTGATCTCTTGAGTAAGCCAAGAACGGAGGATTTCGTCTTAAAAAATGATATGTCTTCCAACCAGGAGTCACCCCTCCATTTTAGTGAGATGCTCATTGGTTCAGACGATACATTTTTAATTATTGAAACGATGATGGCCAGTTGGTGATTATCGAACCACAAGGATTGGTTTAGCTCAATTTTTGTTGAGAACAATGAAGTTTGAATTCGCCCAGGCAGGTAGTAGTTCGTTCTTTCCGCACCGCCAAGCAAATCTTGAGATTCACCCCCTTCGACCTCAGTCACTTCAAGAGCTGCGATTATCTTGCCAACCCATTCACCTCTAGACATGAGCATCGGTCCAACAAAACCACTCAATTCTGAGGAATAATCGCTGTCAGGAAGTGCAAAACCAAACCAGGCACCCTGATCTGCAAAAAAGAAGGCATCAAAATCATTGGTATGCTGTGGAGTAGCAACAATATCCAGAACATCAGGAAATTCAATTCTGGTTCTCTGCGCTTGCAACTCGTCTTGTACGGGCGCACACTCCTGGATTAATAGAGTATTCAGTATAATCATTAATAGCATGGGAACAGCTCTGGTCATAGTCCTATTATTTGTGCCTAAAAACATACTCTCCACCTTCTTTTCGCGTTGGTTTTTGCAGGCGATTATTGAAGCTTATTGAAGCAACTGACTCTCAGTTCACTTCAATATATTTGGCTAGAAGCTAGCTGATATGGATATCCTGTTTACCGGTGAAAAATCCCCAGCCTGGCTTAAAGCATAGCTGATATGCGTGCCAATACTACCAAGTGACAGATTCACCCCTGCTCCCAGGGAGAGACCTTCAGAGTCATAATTGAACTTATAACCAGATCGAAGAAAGAACATATTGTTCAACCCATACTCCAGACCCAGGTGTACACGCTCGGTATAATCCCTTGGGTGAACCGCATCAAGAGCAAGCAGCAAGGATTGGTTTTTAGACATCCCCAACACTTCAAAAACGTCTGCAGCCAAACCAATAATAAAGGTTATGGGCAGCTCAAAACTGTATTGCTCATAGATCATCTCCTGACTGAAATTCCGAATACTCATACCAAATCGGAAGCTACTCGTATTGGGGTAAAAAATGGTCCCAAAATCCCATACCAAACCACTAGTAGTATTTGATTTATTTTCACCTTCAACTTCATTCTCACCTAGTTTTTGGCTGGCATACCGCATGTGACCGCCGAGAGAAAACTTGTCCGTTAGCTTCTTGGCGTAGGCAAATCCAATTGCACTGGCCGCAACCTCGACACTCCCAGTCTCAATAAATCCAAATTCATTATCTGCTACCTGTGTCCCGATGATATCACCGTAGTCGGCAGTCTGATAAGAAAATCCGAAGGTACCGATGTTTCCAAATCGCTTTGAAATACCCAAGGTGATGTACGAGATATCAGCAATCCATTGTGTCTGGTTTGTAAACACATCCATTCCTCTGCTTTGCAGGGCTATCCCAGCAGGATTATAGAACAAATTCTCAGCCCCATTTCCAGCGAGAGTCACTGCTCCCCCCATGGCAGCCGCCCTTGCATTAGCATCAATCTTCAAGAATTGATATCCAGTTTGACCAACCTTTTTCAGTTCGGCCTGACCAGGCACCACCGCAATCGCCAGGACTAGTCCAAAGAGCAGGATTCTTGTATTCAATCTATTCATCATCATCTCCATAACTAGACCACCATTACCTTACAATCACAAATTTGACCATGGCGGATTCTCCCGTATCGTTGTCCGTGACATGGGCTATATAGATTCCGCTGGCAAGGCGTTGTCCGCTCTCTGTAACTGTGTGAAGATTTGCTACATTGCCTCCCCAATGTTCTGCACCAGATTTATCTTCGTGCTCCAGGGTCTTTACCAGATCTCCACTTTCAGTATAAACCTTTATTGTTGCCAGTGCTGGCAAGCCTTTGAATACGATCTTCTCTTCCTCACCAGGCCAATTATTGCCTGAAAGATTCAATGGATTTGGAACCACGCGAATCGCAGAAAGTGTTTCACCTGGTGCCTCTGTACGGTAAACAGCAGCTGTGGTGCGGTTGATATTCCAACCAGATTCCAAACTACGTACTCCTCCATGTGGGCTGGGACCGTTGCTCAATCCATCATCGAAGGCAGTGACATAATAATAGTAGCCTACACCCGGCACAGCCGTTGTATCTTGAAATTGGTGGACAACTGGAGTCCCCGTATTGCCACCGCAAATAAAGACCTTGATAAAGCTTGTATCAGGATGGCTTCGATACACCCGGTAACCAGAAAAATCAGCATCCAACTCGCTCTCAATGCCCCAATTCACCTCAATAAAATCCGGGCGTCCAATAACCTCTAAACTTGGAGGACGTGGTGGGACGGGTAGATCATAGTCATTTTGTACACCCATCTGGGCTGCAAAGGCATTTTTAAAAAGTGAATCTCTTCCGGTAGAAACCCAACTGTCTTTGGCCCAATCATTCGTATCGTCGTAGAGGTCAGGATTGTCTTGGAATGGAGGTGGTAAAATGTCCAGGCCGTCCCAGGTTGCGTTACCCTGTGCCCAGTCTTCTCCCACACTTTGTCCCAGCTCAGGACTTATAGTTCCTACAACCAGCGCAAAAACAATCCGAATTGACTCATCAGGTCCCAGGGTGTAGGGACCCATGGAGGCATGGGTAACCGCTCGCCAAAGCCACCAGGGAAATTCATCAGGGTATTTATAACCTTGTTCGTCCATGCGCTCGCTGTGCTTGGTACCGGCAAAAACATTATCAGTTTGATATGGGAGATTATACGGTGCATTTCCAAATCCATTTTCCAGAACATCATAAACTTTGGCAATGTCGCTTGGGCTATAATTGGCTGCTTCAAATTTTAAATATTTAAGCTCTACTGTATTTACACCTGTGATGGCAGGTTGAGCCCAATTATCGGTTTTGTCCGAGGGCGAAGTATCCACATGAAGGATTGCTTCACCTACATGGAAGGCAGAGCTTAGAAAATCACTGCCAGCATCAGGACCACCATAATCATCGTAATCACTTTTCGACCCTCTGGCGGGGTACGCATACATCATACGGAGAGAATCATCAAGTCTTTCTCCATAGGTTGAATACCATGGTTCACCCCTACCAGGAGCGTAAAAATTATTCATGCGCATGAAGTACAGACCCTCCAGGGTCTGATTGGGAAGTTCAATATCGTCATCCATATCAACATTTCCTGTGTTGGTAAATGTCCAATCGTAGATAATAAAATCATCATAATCAGGACTACTCCAAACAAACGCCCGCTGGTCCAGGGTTAGACCTATAATTGTGTTCACCTTGCTCTCAAACATCATATCAGCGGTACCAGGTATATAATCAGGATCAACAAAATCTCCCGATAATGGAAATGCATCACTTAATATCTCACCATTAACCTTCACAATAGGGGGCTCATGTCTCAAATAGCGACGCAGTGTTAATCCGTCCTCATCCTTAATGGGAAATGTATTATTGATCTCATTGGCACCAGCCGTAGCCGGCCCTACAACACGGTGGTTCCACAAATTTCCATTCTCATCAGTCCAGTCCTTTATACCCAGATGCCATCCAGCATTGTAGATGAGTGGCACCCAGTAGTCATCGTAGTAGTAATAGGCAGAACGACTACCCGCTAGCTGATCCTGATCGGTATTGTCAACCACCTTAACTTCGATGTTTCCGATCCGAGCCCACTTAAAGGTACCGGCCTGTAAACTGAACATACTCAAACAAAGTAGCAGGACGATATGTAGCAGATGTCTATTTGCTGATCTATTTTTCATTGTCCTTACTCCCTTAAAAATTAACTCGAAGACCGAAGGTGAACCTTCTGGGATTCAGATCCAGGAGAAACGCCCTATTCGGCATATTGATGTGTTCCTTATCTGTATCTCCAACACGATCATCACCCGCTTCAAATCCTGCATCCTGGTATGTTTCACCCTCGTACATGGGAAGATGTAAACTGTACATGTAGTCTCGGAAATCGTCCCCTCCATCGAAAGCAGCCATGCTCATATACTGTAGCCCAAGGAAGTTTTGGACATCCAGAAACGCATTGACCCTGGATGAAGAGAGGGCAAAATCTTTGGAAAGACGTAGATCAACGGCCAATCTGTCCTTCCACTGGACATTGGAAGCAAGCTTGAATGTTTCAAGAGGATCCCATGTCATATAATCTCCTGCTTTCCAATTGAAGAGAATGGACATTTGTAAATCTTTGAAGATCCGATGACCAAATAGCTTGGGCCCGAAATAGTCTGGGGTGTGGAAATTCACATTCGACCGAGCAACTGGACGTGCTAGAGGTTTTTCCTGCAATGGATTCTGGGCACTATATCTGGCATCTGACCTGGGGTCTTCATAGTAAGCTTGACGCCCAAAATATCCAGAGGATCGAACCACATAGTCGAAATTAAGCCAACCCGTTACCCAATCTCCTGATCGTTTCTCAACACGTAGTTCAAAGCCTCTGATATCCTCGTAATTAGCATTTTCCACGGTCTGGTAGTTTACACTTCCATCTATACTGACATAACGCACATATCCACTCTGGTTTGCCACATCCTTGTAATAGCCTGAACTGTGCAGCAGGATCATGTCGTTTAGAGCATATTCCACTCCCAGTTCATACGCTGTTGTTCTGGGGATATCCATAGAGGGATTCCCTAAGAAAGTGATTCCCTCATAAAATGTACCGTATCCTATTTCATACATATCAAGACTGCTGGGCATGGAATAGAAGTGCCCGTAATTGAAGAATAGCTTTGCCTTGTCAGAAATGGGATGACTTATACCAAGACGGGGTGAGAGTTTGATTCTGCCTTTAGCAGGTTCTGTGGTAACCACTTCCTCAAAGTCATATTTCTTGGTTGAAGAAAAGTTAGCGTCGTAACGATCAACCGTGTACCAATCCTTGTTGGGCTCATTCAAATCAACCCTGAGACCTACGTTTGCAATAAGCCCTTCGATCTCAACCTTGTCTTGTACATATGCCCCTACCCTCAGGGGAGAACTTTGAGACTGTGCTCGCCAGTTATTCGGCGGAGCATAATCATAGCTGGTAGAATAATCACTATTTAGATCGTCATAGTTTAGCTCGAACCCAGTCTTGAGCTCGTGTCGTTTATTCAACTGACTCGTTAGATCGAATTTTACATTTAGGTTACTCGTGGTAGTATTATCTCTGGCTACACCGCCCAAAGAGGCAAATACCATGTTATCACCGCTGGGAGTATAACGGTCATCAACAATAAATCCGAAAGGAGCTTCGGTTACACCCTGGGAGCCGAAATAGCGAACGATTGATGTATCCCTCATATCCTGGGGTCCTGAGGATCTATTTTTTATACCGGTGTTAGAAATGCGCAGACTAAGAAAGGTTTCCTGATTCACCACATAATCCAAACTAAAGCCCAGCATATTTCGGTAGATATCGAAAGGGCTTAGCGCTTCTGGCCAATAGAGTGAAGCACCCCCACCATTGGCATAGGCATCACTGTTGGCCATATAGTGGTTAAAGATGTCAGTTGCGGACCTCAGGTAATAATTGAACCCCGCTCCTTCTGGATCCTGAGTGACAGTGTTGATCTCACCATATAACGCTTCCAGTTTCATCTTCATCTTTGCCATTGGTCTAAAGACGAGTTTAAGCTGACTATTTGCCTCCTTGAAGTAATCCCGGCTCGTGGGCAGGGCAAACATTTCAAGACGACTATGGTGACTGAAAAAGAAATTCACATCCCAGAGCCGCTTTGTAAGCAATGGAATGGGTCCACTAAAAGAGATGTCAAGATTGTAGTCAGGCAAGTGACCATATTGCCCTTCCTGCTGTCCCAATTCCTCAGAGCCCTCAACTCGATGATACCACAGAAATAGGTCTCGGGCTTCCCGAGGGTTCATATCATTGTTTGGATCTGAGTCAAGTAAAGTTCTATTGGAAATTTTATTCCACCCCTCAAAATATGGATAACTGGCCTGTTGTTCTTCAGTCCAACCTCCATCTTTTGTCCCTGTCCACATCACCAGGGGGTCTAAAAAAGGTTTTAGATAATAGTTATCTGGACTGAATAAACTGTTGCCCCCATGTTTAAGTCCTGAAGGGTTAATCTGAAAATCGATTGAACCACCGTAAGAATCCGGGGAACCGTCCTTTGTGACTACATTTATTAGGCCGGAACGAATGTTACCATATTCTGCATTGAAGCCCCCCTTGATAACATTGATCTGATCGATAGCAGAGAGATTCACCATCATGATGGGCTCATTGCTCCGATTGTCAATGACTGACAATCCATCTACCATCAAAGCAGTTTGGTCGAATCCTCCGCCTCGCAGACGGTTTTCATCAAAACCAGCTTCTAGATCAAGATAATCCTTTACATCCCTGACCATCGGCACGGAGGTCATATCTTCACCGGAAACACTCAGTTCACTTGCAGAACGATCCATCACGATGACTTTTCGATCAGCAACCACGATCACTTCACCACCCTCTAGAACCTTCGTAGTTAGCGAAAAATCGGATCGCACTGTATGATCGACGATAACATATATACCAGTTATTGTTATGGATTGGTAGCCAATCATGGAAGCGGTGATATTGTATTCTCCAGGAGGTACATTTGTGATATAGTAATCACCCTCTAGATCTGATTGCGCACCCAATATCGTACCGTCGACAACAATATTGACACCAGGCAATCCCTCTCCATTTTCAGCATCAATTACCCGCCCGGCAATTTTACCCGTGACACCGGCAATTACCGGACTCTGCAGGCTGATAAATAGAATCGAAATCATCAGAACTGCTGAAATTTTTTGCATGGTTATGCGACGATTTTGATTTTTCATAGGTCATGCCTTCCTCAAGATGATACAGATAATGACGTAGGTACCGTCACCGTGTTGGAACGGTTGAATCCAAAATAAGTTATTGAAATCAGGGCTTCCGTTTGGGAAGCCCTGATTGGATCAAAATAGAATCACTACCACATATAACGTGGTGTGGCAGTATCCCCATATCCTTCACCAAGGTAATAGTACCAAACTTCATTACCCTGATTTCCCTGTGTGATAACCAAAACATCACCATAAAATGTGGCTTTATTTGGGTTTTCAGTAGGAAGCTCTATAAGCTCTTCGACGACCCCACTCGGTGTGATGCGAACCAGCATAGTCCCACCCCATCCATCCATGAGATAGACATTGCCAAAACTATCTACAGCGAGACCACTTGGTGTGTAATCCTCTGTTTGGAGTATGGTTTCAATGCTGCTGGTAGCAATAGTGTCCTGTGTCGAAGCATCTGGTAATGGTGCTCGGAACAGACCGTTACTCCCAGAATCGCTCTTGGTATACCAATAGACATAATCACCATTCAAACGGGTTGGACTTCCCCATCCCCTGTCTGAGAGTATCTGGGTAACAGTGCCATCTGAGTTGCGACGCCAGAACCCACCGTCTGCGGTACCAACATAGAGGTTTTCGTCTTCGTCAAAGTCCAGACAGAAAGGATTGTCGATGTCTGTATCTGGAACATATGTGACACCATCACCGCCAGTTGCTAATGGGAGTCTCATCACACCATATGTTCCCCATACAACTGCTGCGTAGAGGTAACCATCAGGTCCTACAATCATCTCACCTTCACCCCAGACTGTGTTTCCAAAATATCTCTGGTTACCATTTGGACCGATTAAATAGATATCGCCTGGATCCTGACCACGTACGTAAAGTTTGCCCTCACCATCAAAGGCGATTCCACCCTTGGTTTTGGGCAAATCAGGAACAGAGTCTACATTAAAGATTGGTTTCACAGATAATTCCAGGCTATCACTGGCCAAATCTGATCCAAGATTACGAACAGAAACGTAGGCATCAATCGTCTCACCAGATAAACTCATGGTGGGTACGGTAAATGTGAGAGTCGTCTCTGTACCTGCACTTGGGGTAGCGGATTCAGTTACAGCAGTAGTTATGCCAGCAAGTTCCACTAAATTCATATTCAATGTTGGATTGAAATCTGAACCTGTGATTACAACAGGTTCACCTGAATATGCGCTAGGGGTTGACAGGCTTGTTACCACTGGTGGTTCCAGCACTTCCTCTGGATCATCCTCTTCACAATAGGTGAAAAGAAAGACGATGGGGATAAGCACCAAAACAAATAGTAGCTTCATTCTCATTTTACCTCTCCTTATATTGATATTATTCTGGACAATGGGTTTCATCCTGATCATCCAATTTTCCAAACCGTGTTATTTCACAAATTTGGTTATGCAATCGTTTGCATAAATTATAATTCGTACATAAATGTTTGTCAATATATTTATGCAATCGTTTGCATAATAATATTTATAATGTAGCATTTATCAATATATTATTGCCTAATGGCAACTATCTCAGTTAATTATGCTGTAGGTTAGAATGTTAAAGTACTGTTATTTAAAAGTTTCTCTGATCACACAGATATTTTGTGAGACACTCTCTTCCCTATTAAGAATATCCACCACCCTGGTCATGAGCTCACGGACACGCGCTTCCTGCCGTTCCATATGATTTTGAGACAATCTCTCCAAATGCCAACTCAACATTCCGTGAGCTGTCCAGGCGATATATGTAGGCAAAGCTTCCCATTCTTCAGGACTCAAAAGCCTATGCTCTAGGTAACCGTTGAGAAATGATTCCAGGAAGGAATAGGAAAGCTCATTGTTGGGAAAACAAAACCCATTGATCGCCATTGCCAGATCAAAAAGTAGCGTATCGGTACACGCCTCTTCTAAATCAATAATTGCTCGGAGAGCATTTCCCTGGAATATTGTATTGTCTGGAAACACATCTGCATGGATGAGCCCTTGGGGTAAATCAGCAGTCAGCCGTTCGTTAAATACTGCACTCACACTGGTGAAGTATTTGTAGATATCAGGTAGTTTCACAGGTGCGCTTTGAAGGATTTCAGCTAATTCCAGACATGTATCAATATTGATCGTGTTTGACCTCGAAAAATTTACTGGTGGAGCAATATTACTTAGTTGGCCAACACAACTCCCTATCTGTCTTGCTGCCTCTTCTGATAGTGCCGGATGTACACCCGTGATGAAATCATAGATTACCGCGTAGCCTGGTGCAAGTTCAGTAAAAAAACTTCCATCACCCTTGGCAATTGGGTAGGATGTTTTAAACTCAAATCCACGAAGATGCTCTAGCAAATCCAGCTCTAGTTTTAAATCCTCAAGACCTTTTTCTAACACCCATCTGAATAAATATGGTCCAGACTCCGTTTCTAATTTGAAACTTCGGTTGGCGAAACCTGGAGACAATTCTTCAAGACTTACAAATTGTCCAATTTCATACTCTCGTAGTACTCTATTAATATGCTCGATACTGAGATCACTATTCATCATTGTGCATAATACACCTTTGGTAAGGTGAATTCAATCCTATTTGATGATGTTCACCTCTCCATCAATTATTGGTCTGAATATTTTGTCACAAACATGGTAGCATCCCATGTATCAATGAGTTATTTTGGACTTAAAATCCCTCGGCCTTAAAAGCCGTGCCGGTTCGATTCCGGCCCCGGGTACCAACCTTAACTATTTGATATTACTGATTATGTTTTATGTGCGACAAATTATCGAGATTGGTCATTTTCGCCACACGTTGAGACATATCACGCCATTTCATGCCATTAAATTTGACACAGTTTTATTAAATGATATTGCACTAATGGTTCCATGAATTGATTAAAACCGTAATTCCTACTTCAAATACACCATCTTGATCGTCTTGCTGTAATCTCCAGCCTCAAGTCGGCAGAAATACATACCTGTACTCACTGGATTACCTAAATCGTTGGTACCGTTCCAATGGATGGAGTAAGCACCTGCTGGCTGGTGTGTATCAGCAAGAATTGTGATGGTTCTGCCAGTGATATCGTAAACTCCAAGTGTCACAGCGGATCGAGTAGGAAGATCGTACCTGATGGTGGTGGTTGGATTGAACGGATTCGGATATGCAGGACCAAGAGTGACTACAGTCGGGATGAGTCCTGCCAAATTTGAATTCGTCGCCAAAGGATCTACGACAATAAACTGCCCCATCATGCCTGCATCCTCGTGGGTGAGCATGTGGCAATGATACATGAATGGTACAGTTGGATTGGCAAAGTCTTCAAATTTTGTGATAAATCGGACTGTTTCCATTGGCTTCACCAACACCACATCTTTACGGCCCTGCTCAGTAGGAGCAGGTGGGACACCATTTCTATCTAGGACGTAAAATTGAACATCATGAATATGAAAGGGATGAGCAATGGGAGACTGATTTGTGATTGACCAAACCTCAATATTATTGAGTGGAATAACTTCATTGATCGTTTCCATATCAAAGTACGATCCATTGATTAGAAAATCACCATTTATTGAATTAGGACCCATAACTTCCGGTGTCAGAGTGAACTGCCGGGTAATGTCGGACTCACTTTCGGTTAGCGGGGTGTCAGAAGCCAGATTCGACACAATTGTTGTGACCGCATTCACAGTTGGATCCACGATTTCAAACCGCATGACCTCAAAATCTGATCCATTAAGCGGATTGGGATTGTATCCATCTAATGACTGCATGGACATCATTCCCGGTTGAGCTGCACCATAAATGCCGTTTTGTAACTCAGCAGCATAGCTCAGTAGTGATGTGGTAGACCCTGTGGTTAGAGCAAAATCAACCAGTATTTCAGCTCGTTCGCCTGGAGCCAACATTAATCGAGTCAGCTCTACAGAAACATTCAACAATCCTCCATCTGAAGCAATCATGTGAAAGCTCTGATTATTTGACAAGCCAAAATTAAACACTCGCTGGGAGGATCCATTCAACAGTCGAAATCGAACGACTTGCTCTGGGACTACTAATCTTGGGTCCATGACAGCGTTAACCATCAATTCTGTATCAGAGTTAGTATGAGCAACTATCTCCCCTGTTGGATTTATTGATTTTGTTTGAATAACTAGGGGGAAATCATCAACCCCATAGGTTCTTGGCAGTTCTAATGCTGCTTCCTCGTCATCCTTAACAATAATAAATCCCGATAGTCCCTTCGAAACATGCTCATCAGTATGTTCATGGAGATGTGGATGATACCAGTATGTACCCGCCTTGTCCAAGACCGTAAATTGGGGATTCCAGGTTTCGCCAGGATGAATAACTGTATGTGGTCCGCCATCATTCTCTGCAGAAACGTGCAGCCCATGCCAGTGAATTGTAGTTGGCTCACCCAATTGGTTCTCCACGGAAATATCCGCGAATTGGCCCTGTTCCATAATAAGGGTGGGACCAAGTACAGGCCCATTGACACCCATGGTCTCGGAATCAATTCCTTCCTGGAATTGGAAGTTTCCATTCTGAAGAACCAAATGAAATTCTTGTCCGCTCAGTGTATCTGGTATGGTTACTTCTGTCTGTGCAAATAGTGGCATCGCACAGGCGATGCATATCAGATAAGTTGCTCTATTCACTTCTACCTCTATCGTTTGGTACCAACTCAATTCAACTTGCCTAAGTGGCCAATTTCAGGATTCGGAAGGCTCCCCTAGCAACTACGATGAAGAGAATAGCTCCGATTACGAGATCGGGGTACGCAGTCGAGGTGAATTTTACCAGAACACCTGCTGTAATCACCCCAAGATTCACAATAATATCATTCGATGTGAAAATTGCACTTGCCTTCATATGAGCTTCATCGCTTTTTGCTCTATTGATCACAATTAGTGACGCTGTGTTGCCAACAAGTGCGAAAGCGGATATAATGATCATAACTTCGAATACGGGTATTTCTGTGTAACCCAGGAACCTTCGGATTACCTCGCCGAATCCCAGGATCGCAAGTCCCAACTGGAACCAGCCACTTAGTTTGGCTACCTGCTTCTTGTAGGACAAAGCCTTTCCTATAGCCATGAGGCTGAGCACATAGACAATCGAATCCGCCAACATATCCAGGGAATCTCCCAGCAGCCCCATGGAAACAGCTATGAATCCCGCAGTCATCTCAATCAGGAAGAAGGACACGTTTATAACCAGTACGATCCAAAGTGCTTTCCTCTGGTCGTCTTCCTGGTTAGCCTTGTTTTCAGCTACGGACTCAGTCGTCTGTACCAGTTCTGCCCCTAGATCCAATTCCTTGAGGGATGCTGTGATAGGATCGGAATTACCCTCGTGGATCACCTCAAGCTGTCGAGCTTCGAGATCGAAATGAAGGGACTGGATTTCTCCAATCCCTTCAAGTTTCATCCTGATCATCTGTTCCTCTGAGGAACAGTCCATCTTGGGGATATTGTACTCAGTTTTCTTCATACTTAGCGTGGTTTAATTTCTCGTATGGAATCTGGATATTATCCCATTGCTCGCGGTTGAACCATTATTACCCATATGATTCATATTCATCATGCCACCGCCTCCATGATGATGCATCTGCATCCCTTCCTGGATGCAAATCGAGTACATCGTGGAATCCATGAACATACTATCTGGATGGAAAGTCATAATGGTTTGATCATCATTCCACTGGAACTGCCCATTCATCATCCCATGCATTTGGCCCATCATGTTGGTAGGGATTTCATCTAGATCACCCATAAACACGCCGAAGCGCGATTGACACGAGCTGGAATCCATACCCTCAGTAAATTCAATCGAAATGCTCGCATCTGGATTAATATTAACGGCTCCATCGACAGGAGTCACCCTGGATAATTCGGCAACACTAACCTCATCCTGCTCCATTGTGTCCTCACATGAAATGATTACCGCGATAAAGGCAAGTAGGAACAAACTACTTGGTAACAATCTGGCCAAATTTTTATATCTCATTTACTCTTAACTCCCTGATTTCAATTAATTGTATATATCAAATACTGATTAATGCAATTTTTGTTCCAAACAGCAACAGATGGAGTTGTTTTTTTATCAGTTTCGCTAGTGCTGATGGCGAACTCCTCTTCGTACTAAAATGATGTTTATCGGTAGGGCCGCAAGAAAACCCGCCACTAGGGCTAAGAACATACCTAACCAGAAAATGCCATCAGTCAGAGATGCCTCCATTACTCCGGGTGAGTATACCTGCACCAGCACTTCGGCTGTTTCCATAACCAGGATGCTTACACCCTCTGCTACCAGTATGATTCGAAAGGCTTTCCTGAATGACATCTTAGCTCTCAGGAGTGGCCACATTCCCAGGACGAAACCAAATACAAATCCGAGTGAAACAGCCAATGCAATGGAGGCTACATTCCCCCAACCCCACCAAGTGGCAAGAATCATCCCAACAACCTCACCTAAACCACAGCCAATCAAGCAATGCAGTGTTGCCGAGAAGGCTAACTTGAGTGACCCTTCCTCAGTTTTAGTTTCTGCCATCATATGATGTTCATGATTGTGTGCCTTGCTGTCCATGTATCCTCCATCTCTTCTAAATGTTCCATGTTCCATTTTCCTCTTTCTTGTGATTGATTGAAAAATCACCCGGAGGTCCTAGTCTATCAGGTAGCTAAGATGAAAGATTTTGAAGACGATGCGTTACACAATCATGGAAAAGTGTTATAAGATTATTAAAGATGGCCAATATGATCTATCGATTTTCTATCAGCCTGGTGCAAAGCCCTGAACTGGGAAGCACTCATACCCGTGGTCTTTTTAAATTGATTGGAAAGGTGTTGCACACTGCTATAGCCTAATTTGTACGCTGTCTCAGAAAGTGTTAGTTCGTTATATATCAGTAGCTCCTTCACTCTCTCAATTTTCTGTAATATAAAATATTTTTCTATAGTCAACCCTTCTACCGCTGAGAATAGAGAGCTTAATGCGGAATAATCTTTAGACAACTCTCTTGTCAGATGTTCAGAGAGGTTGACCTCCAGACTCCCTAACCGATTGCTATAGATTAGGTCAATAATTGATGTGCGAATCTTTTCGATAATTTGGGCATTTTTGTCCAGCAACAACTCAAACCCATTTACTTGCAGAATCAGATCAATCTTCTCCAGGTCTACTCTTTGTTCATCTGTATAGATTTTTGCATGCCCCAGTCTTTCGACCATCACATGATACCCCAACTTCTCCAATTCCTCTTTTATCACTCGCTTGCAACGGTCACAAACCATATTCTTTATATTTAGACTGGTTACCTTTAATGAACTTTCCTGATTCTGACTTACCAATTTGACTTCCTTTCTCGAGTATTTGCAAAATAACCAAAATAGACATAACTCCTAAATTGCATCCTTGTCTAATCTTATATCGGGATAATTATCATAATCGCAACGAATTAATTTGATGACTCTTGGCTACCATTGATTAGAATACATGACTATATTTATCATGAGGTGAAGTATGTATCGTAGAATAGTGGTGGTGTTAATCTTTGGGTTTGGGATTTTAACTGCTCTAGAAATAGAGGGAGATAATCAGATGATGCGGAGTGATTCAACTCAAGTTATGGAGGTAGCCTGCGGTGAATGCCTGTTTGGACTTCCAGGAGATGGATGTGATTTAGCAGTCAGGTTCGATGGCAAAGCGTATTTCGTATCGGGGACTCATATAGATGCCCATGGAGATGCCCACGCACATGACGGCTTTTGCAACACAATAAGAACTGCAAATGTTTCAGGAGAGTTACTTGGAGATAAGTACCATGTAAATTCACTTGAGCTGATACCAAATAAAAAGCAAACTACTCACGATTAGTACATAACTGTAATACAGGCATAATTTGATATTAGAATCCATGATTACCTGTCCCGAGTGTGGTCATTCAAGAACAGAGATAATGCCTGCAAACGCTAGTGTTCATTTTTATGAATGTACTAGGTGCGGGAAAATGTTGAAGCCAAAGCCTGAGGATTGCTGTGTGTATTGCTCTTATGGAACTGTTAAATGTCCCAGTATGCAGGAGCATTAGTAATCCCCCAGCACACGCTCAGGACCCCCAATCTCATAAAGGGTAGCTCATTATCTAGGCATTGAAGTCTCAGGGTTTTTATGAATTTCAATAGACAAATGTACTATCCCCAAGTCCTTTGGGATACTGTTTTTATATTCTGCTAGAGAATCTGGATTGCTGGACACTATTGAGATCTGTGCTGCATAGATACTCGGACCAATCGACCAGACATGTATATCTGTTATCTCCTTATCATCACCATCATTTAGCGCATCCTTAATCGAATCAAGAACTGTTTCCGGAGCCTGTTCATCTAACAAAATCTTACTCGTAGAACTCAAAAGTCCAAATGACCAGCGGGCAACAAGCACTGCACCAACAATTCCCATTATTGGATCCATCCAAACAGAACCGAAGTATTTTGCAGTAAGCAAGGCAACAATGGCTAACATCGAGGTAAGTGCATCAGCCATTACATGAAGATAGGCAGACTTCAAGTTATGATCATGGTGATGCTCGGAATGCTTATGATCGTGATCATGATTCTCAACACCCAGAATCAACACGCTAACACCATTAACAATGAGCCCTAAAACAGCCACTAAAATCGCCTGATTAAATACTATCTCAACAGGGTTTAGTAGACGAACAACACTTTCAAAGCCCATGTACAGAGCAAATATCGCCAGAAGGATTGCCCCAATAAAACCACCCAGTGCATTTACCTTTCCTGTACCAAAACTGAAACGATCATTCCGGGCATTTCGACGTGCATAGGCATAGGCAAAAGCTGTTACGCTGAGGGCTACGGCATGCGACGCCATATGTAACCCGTCTGCCAAAAGTGCCATGGAACCATATTTGATTCCTGCCACTATTTCTACCAGCATCGTGATGGCAGTGATTACTATAACTACAAGCGTGCGCGATTCACCTGGTCGACGTTTGTCTTGTCCAAAAGTGTGATCATGGTGCCAGTTTTGCATTACAAATCAGTCCTCATGATGTTAGCCCTAGCCCACTTGGGCAATTCATACCCTTCATATGAACTTATTCTCCGGTATGATCTTCACAAGCCACAAAGTGTCAGTTGCTAGGGACCAAGCTGAATCCAGTATGTCCAGTATGTATTAATTATTCAATGCTAGTATACATGCACCATGCTGCCGGTTGTTGGTTTTGCTTGGAATGTTTTGATGACTGAATAGGTTGCTCCATGTTTATAGTTGAACAAGCAAATGAATATCAGGATGGCAGTTAAAGCAGTTGAACACAATGTGGAAGATTAAATTTAATCCCATACTTATAAAGCAACATGCTAGATGGTCGATAATACTTCGTCTAGTCATGACCATGTCCCTTTTATCCCCTTTTCTACATGTGCATCACCTTCATGCCGCAGAGCTTGTTGTCGCTGGAATCAATATACTTCAGGTTGTCGAAGATAATGACCAAGGTGCGCATCACCACGATGAGCCTAAATCCTCCCAATCCAGTGACCATAGCCACACATTTGTTAATCACACCGATTGGAAATTATTCCGACCACAATCGAACAATTCATCTATATCGGATAATGAATTTGTTGGTCCGAATGGAAAAGACTTATGGAACAGGCAAAGACCTATTACCAGATTCCACCTTGTTGAACGACCGATTCTTGGCGTCATAAAAGTATTCACCTCTAAAATTCGGGGTCCCCCAACCCTTTCATAAACTTCCCAGATTTACCAAGTTACACCTAAGAACTAATTCAATTTTAATGTCCGTATCACAAGGACTATTAATGAGGTTTTATTAATGAACAATTTATTCACTCTGAAAAACATACTGCTGGTATTAGCAGGCACGGTGTTTCTGTTTGCGGGTACTCCAGATGCAATGGCCCATGGCGTGACTCAAGGAGATAAGGGCTTTATACAGGAGAGCTCTGGTACTATGATCGTACCATTCATATACCTGGGCGCTAAACATATGGTTACCGGATATGACCATTTACTCTTCTTGTTTGGGGTCATATTCTTTTTGTACAGGCTCAAGGATGTGAGCATTTACGTCACACTTTTTGCTCTTGGACACTCTGTCACCCTACTTTCAGGTGTTCTACTCAATATAAGTGTAAATGCATACATAATAGACGCTGTCATAGGGTTTTCTATTGTGTACAAGGCTCTCGATAATATGGGGGCATATCAATCCTGGTTTGGTATTCAACCCAACACGAAAGTTGCAACTCTCATCTTCGGGCTGTTTCATGGATTTGGACTGGCTACTAAGATCCTGGACTATAAAGTGTCTTCTGATGGACTTATTCCTAACCTGATTTCTTTTAACGTTGGTGTGGAATTGGGCCAGATAATGGGACTGGCAATCATACTCATTATTATGGGCTACTGGCGTAGATCTATAAGGTTTATGGATCACGCCTATAATGCCAATGTACTGCTCATGGCTGGAGGGTTCATTTTCGTTGGTTATCAACTCACCGGCTTTTTTACTTCATAAACTTCTAAGGAATACACTCATGCACAATAATCAAATAAGCAATAATGATCTCCCTTCGAAAGCGCAGCTGGTCAAATCAACTATCATCGCAGCTGGTATAGCACTAGTCATTCTAGTTACTGCCATACTCCCTGCTGAGTATGGAATAGATCCAACTGGCATCGGTAAACTGATTGGGCTGACCAAAATGGGCGAGATTAAAACCTCTCTGGCAAAGGATGCTGCTATTGAACGGGCGAAAGATGAAGCAATGAAAGCTCAGATGCTTTCCGCTAAGAAACCCAAGGAAGTGGCACCAGTAAAAACGAAAATACCGAAACCAAACGACGACATAAATACAGACTCTATGACATTTACGCTTAAACCAGATGAAGCGACAGAGATCAAACTGGCTATGCTAAAGGGTAATAAAGTTACCTTTTCATGGACCTCAGATAACGGAGAGGCAAACTTTGATACTCATGGTGATTCAAAACCATTGAACATCAAGTATCATAACTATGCCAAAGGTTCAAAGGACAGGGATGAAGGAACATTGGAAGCATCCTTCGATGGGCATCATGGTTGGTTTTGGAGAAATCGAACATCAGGCATCATGAACATCACCCTCGAAGTGAGCGGTGAGTTTTCTGATATAAAGAAAGTACTCTAGAGTAAGTCGTCAGAATAATTGGCGCAGGTTTTGAACATCCATCGGAGAATGCCGTACTATTCTCCATAGAGATTCTTAATATGATGCATGACACTCCTAGAAATAGTACTTATCGCTATCGGGCTCGCTATGGATGCATCAGCCGTCTCAATGACAGCAGCAGCTTCAGGTTTTGCCCACCAGACACGTCAAGTATTTCGCCTGGCTTTCCATTTTGGGCTTTTTCAAGGAGTCATGCCTCTAGTAGGATGGTTCCTTGGCTCGACCATCGTTGAATACATTGAAAAGTGGGATCACTGGGTTGCATTTACCCTCTTGGCTATAGTGGGCGGGCGTATGGTTTTCTCTTGGTTTGATACTAATGAGGAGAAAATCCTAAACGACCCAACCCGTGGATGGACCCTGGTCACTTTGAGCATAGCAACTAGCATTGATGCACTAGCTGTGGGCTTGAGTTTCTCAGTTCTAAATGTGAACATTTGGGTGGCATGCTTGCTGATAGGGTTCATCACCTTCACACTCTCCATAATTGCTGCAAGAATTGGAAGGGTAGCAGGAAGTCTAATGGGCAAAGGTGTAGAGGTTTTTGGTGGTCTAATACTCATTGGGATCGGAATACGAATACTTTTTTCACACATATCTTAGAAATATTTTTAGGAAACTAAGCAATGCCAATACCAGCAATTCTAATCACAATCGCTCTCGTCCTGTACACAACTGCAACATGGAATGAGCGGATAGCCGGAATTCTGAATCGATCACACCTGATTTTATTCTGGTCAGGATTGTTTTTCGATGTATTCGGGACAGGGCTTATGATCCACAATTCTACAATCGAAACCTTTAGTCTTCATTCTTTGTCGGGGTATGCAGGTATTTTCTTCATGTTGGTTCATACCATCTGGGCAACAGTTGTCCTTGTGCGAAACAAAGAAACACTACGAATCCGGTTTCATCGCTTCAGTGTGGTAGTATGGACTCTCTGGATGTTCTCCTACATCAATGGTGCATTACTGGGGATGTCGGCATAGTTCAGAAAAGGTCCCGCGCAAGAACCCTTGCCCATACTTTCTGGCGATGACGATAACGCCTTCTAACCTGCTTTTTTACTGGCATAATTTGTACGCATTTTTCATTTGAAGATTTTGACACAATTTCAGTAACCTACTGACTATCAACAACATACTAAGGACTTAAAATCCCTCGGTAGCAATACTGTGACGGTTCGACTCCGTCCCCGGGTACACCTTCTAACATACTGATAATATATCACTTGTAATTATGTTATATTGCTGATATTCCCATATCATACACTTGATGATATGGACAAATCACGCCACCACATGCCATATTCTTTGGTATCATTTGATACTATTTGAGATACAGCATCTTGATTGTCTGATTGTACTCCCCTGCCCGCAGCCGAGCGAAATAGACTCCTGTACTCTTTTGAATCCCTGATGCATTCATCCCATTCCATTGGACTTCATAATGACCTGGCGTTTGAACTTGATCACGGAGTGTAGTAAGCTCCCTACCTGTTACATCGTAAACCGTTAGTTTCACATCTGAAAACTCAGGCAAGTCGTAGCTGATGGTAGTGAAGGGATTGAAGGGATTGGGATAATTCTGCTGAAGAGAAAATTCCCTGGGAATGGCCGAACCGTCATTGTTGATAGCGACAGTTCCCAGGAGGACTCTCTCCTCCTCCCAGTAGGTCATACCATCCGATTTCAATGCAACCTTGAAATTGATCGGCGTTCCTTCAGGGCAGTCATCTTTAATCTGCAGGGCGAAATGGCGAAGGGAGAGCTGTATTTCACCCGCTGCGATATCGCTAAATGATGAACTGGTATAGCCACCCACCGCAAGCGAATTGGTATCGGTTGGTGTTATCTCCGCAGAAATGTTCCCGATCGTCGTTTCCGAACCCAGATTTTCCAGGAACAGATCGAAATACACAGTTTGTCCTGGTGGTATGGCTTCCTGTGCAGGGTGCAGGTGATCCAGTGATTGTACTGTCAAGGGACCGGCGGTGGTGAATCTAGCTAATTCGTGGTGTCCACAATACTCACCGGATTCCAGATCTTCAGCAGTAAGCCGTAGAGTATAAAAGCCTTCGTCCATCGGTGATGTCAACGGGGCAGCTGCGAAGCCATCGTTTTCACTGCCATCCGCATGCAGGCCGTCATCGAAGAACAGGAAGCTGTCGATCGCTGTGGTGTCCTGGTTAAACAGAACCGCGGAGGCTGCATAGTCATGTGACTGCGTGTTGATGATGGTGGCCGTTGCTGTAAAGTTCTGTGACTCTGGGGATATGTACGTGGAACTGATATTCAAACCTGTTGCCCACACGCCAGAAACGGCAAAAGTATCGCTGTTGAAAAATCTCCAGATAAACTGTGCAGCAACCATGTCCAGGTTTTGTGTCCCCAGATAACCCCAACCCTCATAGAGTTCATCCGATGGGATGGTATGCCCAGCACCCTCCATTCGAATGTATATGGTCTGTTGCCCTGCTGATTCACCATTGTACTGAAAGAGCGTTAGTGTCGAGTGGTCATCCGATGATAAATCTGGTAGCGGGAGCGAGTCCATAGTGGTGATGCTCTGATTGTGGTCAACCCAGAGATCCACGATTTCCTGTCCTGAATAAAACACATCGTCACCTGCAAATGGCAAGATGGGATCATCTGTACCTAGAAAGAACATTACCGGGATTTGGGGAGCATTGTCCAGGCTGTTGGCAATAGTTGGGGTTATGCCACCTACGATGGATGCAACTTTTTTGATGCGATGGTTCAAGTCACCGGCTAGACGGAAGGACATCATCCCTCCATTTGACATGCCCATGGAATACACTCGTGAAGTGTCGATGGCATAGACTGCAAATAGGGTATCGATCAATTCAGACAGAAAGCCCACATCATCGACATCAGGCGTAGGAAACCAAGGGTGGTCTCCAAGGCCACTGTTCATGCGTTGTTGGATAGCCTCTGGGAATACGAGGACAAAGTTTGCAGTATCCGCCACTTCGACCATACGTGTAATCTCCATAGTGCGTATCGCGCTACAATCATAGCACGGAAGATTCAACACCAAGGGCAATCCCGGCTGAAAATCAGGCGGTGCATAGACGTAGTAGCTCCTGGTGTGCCCCTCGAATACGAGGCTGTCTGAAACAAGCTGTCCAAAAGCGACAACCCGCAGCACCATGAGGATGAGCATAAAGTACAATGGCTTCAAAATATTCTCCTTCAAATTTTAATATCTCATGTGACCCTATCTATCGTAGATAGACCATCTTGATCGTCTTGTTGTAATCCACCGATTCCATCCTGCAGAAATAAATGCCTGTACACATCATCTTCCCCAAGCTGTCGCGGCCTTCCCACACAACATTGTGTTGCCCAGCCGGCATCTGATCCTTGACCAGGGTAACAACCTCCCGTCCAAGGACATCATAAATGACGATAGAGACTTGCGTATCCTCGGGCAGTTGGTAATGGATCTTTGTGCTGGGATTGAAGGGATTGGGATAGTTCTGTTCAAGCTTGAATTCCTGAGGCTTTGCAATCTTTTCAACCATCACCGGGAATTCGGGTTGTTGGTACTTGATCGTGGTGCTGACACTGCGCATCATTTCAGGCCCAAACGACCCACCAGAGTAATAGTTATTCCCTGATACGATAATCTGACTCGTTGCATTTAAAGCAATACTATGGGCTGCAT
>JADHUM010000006.1 GCA_016784545.1 Candidatus Neomarinimicrobiota bacterium | reverse complement strand
AAGATCTCCCTTCCGGTTTATCCGGACTGAAGGAAACTTAAAGACTATGAGTTTGATAGGTCACAGGTGTAAGCATGGTAACATGTTCAGCCGAGTGATACTAATTTTCCGTGAGGCTTGATCAATATTATTCTAATTCTATTACGCAATGCAATGCGAATACTCAGCTTTTTCCCATACTGTCATTGATAAGATTTTTGATTTTTCGACGACTTTAGCACAGGGGCAACACCCGATCCCATTCCGACCTCGGAAGTTAAGGCCTGTAGCGCCGATGATAGTGCATTCTTTGAGTGTGTGAAAGTAGGACGTTGTCGAGAAACATTGAAGAGCCCCAACCTTGGGGCTCTTTTTTTATCCCCCGTCACAACCTTGTATACAAAGAGTTCATCCGAAGTGTTACGCGTAGGAGCTCAAACTAGAAATTTTACTAACTAATGGTAGTTGCCAAAGTGTATTAAACTTCACTTCGGAAGTCAAACCATGGATTTTTGTAATGTCGTGGTAAAGAGCCTTCAAAAAGCGCTGAATCACACACCAAAAGATACCGAATTTAGGCTATTTTACATGGACAAATGACTATGCATATGTTGTTTATGGCTATGTCATGGAGTAAATTCGCGCTAAATAGAAGATGACATGGCGCACGCAGAGTTGATCTGCGTGTCTTATATTTCTTCTGTGCAGGAGGAAACTATGAAGAAGATTTTATACCTAACACTCACTTTATTAATGGCTACTATTAGCCATGGACAAAACATTGTTGTAACCGCCCAACCAGACTTGGCTGAGTGGGATATTATTTATTTGACAGATTTTGATTTTGAGAATGGCCAGAATAATCCACTCATATTCGGATATCGAATTTCTGTCGATGACAATTCCTACCCGGTTGAGAACGTAAATCTCACCTTGAATATGATTGCTAATGTCCCTTCCCTGGATCTCAATAACGAACTGTTGTTCAACGCCTCGGTGACCATGACCTTGCAAGCGCCTATCTATATTACAAATAGAGATTTGGACAGAAATGTCGAGAGTCGGGGAGTTAATGACGAGGCTGGTAACCAAATCACTTTTGACAGCTTTGTTCTTGATATGATCGATTCTGATGAAATGGAGGGCTTGGTAAATACCATTATGACCCTTGGTTCCATGCCCTCAGGTAATTATTCTTTCTCTCTGGTAGTCAATGCACCGGGATACACTTTCGCTCCAGAAGGTTTTGAACCCAACAAGCAGATTTCCATTGTTGCTCCAGCTAATATTGATCTCATTTTCCCATCATTGGGGTATGAATTTGTAAGTGACACCTATCCTGTTTTTGAATGGAATTCAACAGGTTGCGACAACTATTTTATTCGCATCTGTGAATACAATCCGATTCAGCATAGTTCACCAGAAGATGCCATGCAAAGTGAAGCTTCCTATCCCTATCCAGATAATGGGTCATTTGCATCTGTGGGAACAAATTCACAATTGGATTATTCTTCTGTTAATGGTCGTCCGCTGGAAGTGGGGAAAGCCTACGCCTGGCAGGTCAAGAAAGTTTGCAGCACAACCGGCAATGATCAAGAGTTCTATAGCGAAATTTATGGCTTTACAATTTCAGAAGCCGGTCAATCCATTACACCTTGCCAACAACAGCTGAGAAACGTACTCGGTGATAGCCAGTATAATGTTTTATTCGGCACCAATGGCCCCTTGGAGGGATATGGTGAGTGTGCAGAAATTACCCTGGATGGGGAAAATTTGAATTCAACCGATTTCGGAGCGCTTCTGGTTCAGCTAATGAGCGGTGCCTATGAAATCGAGAGCATTACGACACAATAGGGGTCTACAAAATGAAGACTATTTTAAAAGTATCTTTAATCACCATTCTCCTTGCTCTCGTGTCCATGACGGCGGTTGCTCAAGAACCGATTGGTGTTATTGCAAAATCAAGTGGAACTACCTTTCATAAGAAATTTAATGCCGATGACTATTCTCCCAGTGCAATCATGGGAACCCAGCTAAAGAATAATGACTGGATCAAAACTGGAGATGACGGATTTGTGGCAATATTCTTTCTTGACGACAAGAGTCAGCTGAAGGTTAAAGCGAACTCCGAAATGGAAATTTTGGCCGCTGTAGAGCGAGGCAAAATCTCCAAAACTATTTCCCTGGATTATGGAACTGTTAAAGCCTCTGTGAACAAGCAGAAAGGCGAGTTTAGAATTGCTACTCCCACATCAGTTGCTTCCGTAAAAGGAACAGAATGGTGGGTTGAGAGTGATGAAAATGGGGACATCTTCATCGTGGTTGCAGGTGTGGTTGAGATAGAGAATCTCATTAGTGGAACCGTTCAGAATGTTGGACAGGATGAAACTGCCACCTCAAATTCTGATGGATCGGTTAATGTTGAAGAGACCAACGACGACGATATTCCAGATGACCCAGATGACGATGATGATGCTGAGGAATCGGGTAGCACTATCCATGAACTTCGAATCCGCATGGTTAACCAAGAGACCAATTCAGAAAAATTTATAATCATCGAATACGCTGAATAATAAGCGCCTAAACGGATAATCATATTATGAAGCGACTACTTGCAATATTGCTGGTGGGGGTTGGGATAAATGGATTTGCCCTCCAATCAGACGGAGAGCTAATCCACATTGCCCCTCATGAAGCTGTCGAAGGCAGCTCGCTGAGCCTCGAAGCCATCTATACAGGAGACTTGGATGACATTCAGTCTGCCAAGATTTTGTATCGTCTGGCTGGACAAGTAGGCTATCTAGAAGCGGAGATGAGCATCGGTGATGTCAAACTTTCCGGCGATTTGCCTGGAGAAGTCATTGGAGCTCCTGGTATCGAATATGTTATTGTGGTGAGCCTCAAGGATGGTGGTCTGGTTGCTTTTCCAGTAAGTAGTGATCCACTCTCGGATCCACAGTTTGTTGCAGTTACAGAAGCCAGCCTCTCCGATGTCGCATCAAGAGGTGATGATATCAACTTTGGAGAGTTGATCATCTTGACCCCGGACCCCGGAACCATCATGCCCTTTGGGGAACCCATGATTGTGGCCGTCTCTCTTTTTAATCTGGATAACGTCGATATCAATTCGGTTCGTGTGACCTTCGATAATGCCAATGTAACCGCTTATTCGCTGATCACCACTGATCTGATTACCTATAAACCTGATGCCCTTAGCGCTGGCAAGCATACCATCTTTATTGAAGTTTCCAATATTTATGGCGTTCGCCTGTCTTCAACATCCTGGAGTTTTAACGTTCAGAGTCAGGCACAACAGATCTTTGACATGAGCGTGAATGGTAATTTGAATGTGGGTCATAGAGCAGATTTGATCAATATTAGTGTGTCTAATGTAGATTCAGTTATTGCTGGTGACACGGTGTCAGTTGCACGCTATACGCCTACTTCTCAAGGAGTAACTCGAGTAGATTTTTCAACAAATGTGAATTTTGATTGGGCAAAGGTAAAACTCTTTGCAAACCTGACCTCAAAAGAAGACCCCGGTCTACAGCCACAAAATAGGTATGGAATCAAAGTCAGAACCTCCTGGCTGAAATATGCCTATGGTGATGAGACCCCCATGATGAACCGTCTGGCCCTTTGGGGGAAACGAGTTCGCGGACACAATATTGACGCTCGTTTTAAATATTTTAATTTGCACATCGTTTCAGGACAAACGGCACGTGCCATATCTGGTACCGCCAAGTTTGATACAACCGGTTCTGAGTGGAGAAGGTCAGGGTATAGCTTTGAAAGAGGCCTGTTCGCTATCCGACCAAGTTTTGGATCCGGTAAAAATTTCCAGTTGGGCCTGTTTTACGTCCACACTCGTGATAGCATCAATACCGTCCCTTTGAGACCGGATGATTGGGATGCCAGCACTTTTTCACAAGAAATTATTACTGATGATGGAACCATTGTCGTTGGGTTCGGAGATGAAACCTATACCCTCAATGGTGAAACTCATGATATTCAATATTTCCTGAGCGGGAATAATCCTGAAGACAATATTGTGGTAGGATCGGACATCAAGCTGGCCTTGGATGATCATCGTTTCGTCATGGAAGGCAGCGCAGCCTTTTCCCTGTACAATAGAAATATTATCGACGGTGCACTAACTCGAGCTGACCTGGATACTTACGGACTATTGTCAGATTCCACAGCAGATGATACCATTGGGACAGGATCCATAGATTTGCCCCTTGCCACTCTCGATGATGCTATCTCCGGATTAGGTCTGAAATTCCTGTTGACTGATGGCAAATTTGACCCCCAGAATCTTGCAGATTACTTTATTCTAAACGAAAATTTGACCCTGCCCATTGATCTTGATAATTTTACAAATGGTAATACACTAAAAAGTCTCACCACACTGGCGCTTCACTTCGGAGCCAAAATGAATTATTACGGCAACTTCATCCATGTGGATTATCACCACGTAGGTCCTGGATATAAAGCGCTGGGTAGTCCAGTTCTCCGGCTTGATGGAAAGGGCTGGAATGGGTGGAAAATTACTGACAAAGTTCGCATGTTGAACAACATGCTATATTTGAATCTTGGCTGGGAGCTGTATAAAAATAATACCATTTCTCAAGACCTGGAAAAAGATCCACGACTTGTGCAGAATGCATTTAGTGGCGGGATCACACTCAATCCAGGTCGTGGACTTCCCACAGTTACCACCAATATGAAATATTTTACTAGAGATAATAACGTCGACGATACAACCCATACGACACAGATTGTAGGAAATGATACTCTGCTCATCATCCTTGATGAGAGGGAATTGAACGAGTCTCTCAGTTCAAACGTGAATATTACCTATTTGGTAAAGACGGGTCCTCTCGCCAATACCGTTTCATTCAACATGATGCGGTCAAATATGGATAATATCGTAATTGGTCGGGAAGGACTACTGCGCACGTCGAATCTATATGGTTTGAATCTTAAATCCGACTGGATGATCCCTCTAACAACAACCCTGGCCATTCGCAATAATCGCAATCAACTTTATGAAACATCCGATCCCAATCATCAGACCAATACCTTTAATACCTATAGACTTGGCGCTGGATATCGATTATTTGGCGGTGACCTGGTGTTGCGAAGTAGTCTGCAATACATGACATTTGAATCTGAAAAGTATCTTGAAGATGTGTTGGTCTCCAGCTTGAAAACTCAAACAAATTTACAGGTAAATGCCCAGTACACATTTAATCCAATCACTGTCAAAACCTCAACTGTGAAATCAAGAGTTATTGGTAGCTACGAACAGCGTAAATATGTCAGTGACTATACAGATTACACTGACAATACAGTCTCCGCTCGACTTGAGATGACTTTTTAAACAACCGAAATAGTTAAAAATCGGGGTATAATATGCTGAAAAAACACGGTATCGGAGTTTTATTCACTTTTATCGCTATTGTTTTAGCACTTCTCATACAAGTATTGGGATTGCTTGATCTGGCGAATTATAAAATGCTTGATTACAATTTCCAATTGCGAGGTCCCCTTTCCTCGTGGGCTTCGCACCAGAATAATCCAAATGACAGTCTTGATGTCGTATTGATTGACGTAGATGATGAAACCTTTCGTCTATTGGCAGACATTGGTTGGCCCTATCCAAGAGGGAAAATATGGGATGCCGCAATTATTAACCTGGCTAACGCCGGGGCCAAAGTAATTGTATTTGATATTCAGTTCGACTCCCGGGATGCCCATACGGCTAATGTTTTGTCCGTTTTCAATGGCGTCCTTCCAGAAGGTCGTACTGATGGTGATGTCGAGATTGCTAAAGCGATTGAATATGCCAGGAGTAAGGGCACTGAGGTTGTTATGGCTTCCACCATAAAAACTGAACTGTCGAGCGTTCCACCACAAATGTTGGTGACACCAAACGAATACATCATGCAAGTGAATCCTGATCATGGTCTCGTTGATATTGATGAGGATAAGGACCATTTTACACGTAGATATCCAGTTTTCGGTGCCATGGCCCATGAACCTGGTGTGTGGCGTCCCTCTCTGGCAGTGAAAGCCGTCAAATATTTTCTCGAGATAGATGATGATCCCGGTTTGACCTATGATTTTGAAGTAGGTGAATTTACTTACGGTCCCATTACTATCCCAACCTACGGATCTGATTATCCTGGTTTCCTCACCAATATTTACGGTCCAGCATCCCATGCTCGTATTGGAGAATCCGAACCCTGGCAAACCTTTCAACGATTCCCCTTGGTTTGGATCATAGATACAGAAGACTTTAATCTGCCAACAAGTGACGAAGATACAGACTGGATGTCAAAGTTTGACTCCACAAGTGGTTTTAACAGTATGATGCTCATGATGGATCCCACCTGGGAAATCATGGCTAGTCCATTTAAGGATAAAATCTGTATCATAGGTGTATCCGTTGAGGTCATGCATGACTACAAGTCTACCGCCTTTTTTGACTATCTGGGAGCTCCCACACTTATGCCGGGGTTTGAGTATCACGCCAATGCCACCCAAACCCTCCTGGATGAAAACTTCGTTCATGTGTTGGGCAATACCATCGAGTTTACGTCTGATTCCGCCCTGACGCATATTCTTATGGTCATTATTTGCGCCCTTCTGGCGTATTTGATCATTGCTTTCCTGGACCCACTCTGGGGAGCCATTTTGATAGGATTGCAGGCAACGGTTCTATTTAGTATCAGCATTGGAATGTTTACTACGGATCACCTGTGGTTCTTCAAGTGGATTAGTGGCAATTCAGAAAGCATTTTGATCCCGTCCCCCGGTGAAACCCTCTTTGTCCCCATCATGGCTCCACTGGTTGTCATGGGATTAACCTATCTCATAAATGTTTTGTACAGGTTTATCCTGGAACAGCGAGATAAACACTTCTTAAAAGACACGTTTGGCACCTATATCGCCCCTGAGCTCATCGATAAGATGTATGAAGAAAAACGGGAGCCAAAACTTGGTGGAGATGCCGGCGTGCACACCGCATTCTTTACTGATATTCAAAGTTTTTCGGCCTTTTCGGAGAAATTATCTGCAGAGGAAGTTGTAGAACTACTCAATGAATACCTTACCGAAATGACAGATATTCTCTTGGCAAACCAGGGGACATTGGACAAGTATATTGGAGACGCCATTGTGGCTTTCTATGGTGCTCCCGTGCCAGTCGAAAACCATGAGTATCGGGCTTGTCTCACCGCCATTGAAATGCAGGATGGATTGGATCAACTCCGGAAAAAGTGGCAGGCAGAAGGTGATCGATGGCCTGATATCGTTCACCACATGCAGAATCGTATAGGTATTGCTACAGGGGATATGGTAACGGGAAATATGGGTTCTGCCATGCGCATGAATTACACGATGATGGGAGATGTAGTAAATACAGCTGCCCGCTTCGAAGCATCAGCCAAACAATACGGAGTTTACATACAAGTCCTTGAATCCACCTATGAAGCTTGTAAGGATGAATTTCATTGGCGAGAATTGGACTATGTGACGGTAAAGGGAAAATCAGTTCCAGCATATTCATATGAGTTGATTGCTAAAAAAGGAAACCTGAGCTCTGCCTATGAAAAGTTGTTACCCGTATACAACAAAGGATTGCAACTTTATCGGTCACAAAAGTGGGTTGAAGCCAAGAAGACTTTTATTGAGGCAGACGCCCTGGAAGATATGTTTCCTTTTAGACCCACCAATCCCAGTCGAGTGTATATCGGACGCTGTGAATATTTTATGGAAAATTCGCCTGGTGAGGATTGGGATGGTTCTTGGACATTGACTTCCAAGTAATCATCATCTCATTACAAATTCCTGAATGCAAGATTAATGTTTCCTCAACTTGATCCACTCATATTTTGCAGCCATGAATACTACTGAGCAAATTCGGGGAAAAATATTGTGGGCTGATGATGAGATTGATCTCCTCAGATCCCATGTCATGTTTTTAGAAGGCAAAGGCTTTCAGGTTACAACTGTGACCAATGGGGATGATGCCATTGCTCTGTGCCAGAATGACAGGTTCGACATCGTCCTCCTGGATGAGACCATGCCTGGAAAAGATGGGCTTGAGACCCTGTCCATCTTAAAGACTGAACAGCCTGCACTCCCCATCATCATGATCACAAAAAATGAAGAAGAGAAACTCATGGAAGAGGCTATCGGGAGTAAAATTTCTGATTACCTCACCAAACCTGTCAATCCCTCACAGATTTTACTCGCTATCATCAAGATTCTTGAAAATCGACAGATTAAACAGGATGCTGTATCTGGTCAGTACATGAGTGCATTCGCAAATCTCGCCTTTAACATAGAAAACTCCCCCAGTCCTCAAGAATGGATAAATATTCACGACCAATTGTCTGCCTGGGAGCTTGAGCTGGATGATTATCCTGATCTTGGCTTTGATGAAATGCTTCTCCAGCAACAACACGAAGCCAACGATAGATTTACACGTTTTATAAAATCAAATTATGAAAACTGGGTCAATGTATCGGCTGACAAACGGCCTACGCTTTCTCCTGACGTTTTTTCAACTGCTGTGAAACCGCTTCTTGAAAATGATAAAAAAGTACTCATGCTGATTATCGATTGCATGCGCTGGGATCAGTGGCTCACCCTGGAACCGCTGCTCTATAATGACTATCAGATCAAACGTGATGGCTACTTCTCGCTATTGCCAACGACTACAGAATACAGTCGCAATGCCATTTTCAGTGGTCTTTTTCCTGATGATATGCAAAGATTTCACCCCGAGTGGTGGGGGGGAAGTGATGAGCACAGTCTCAATCGTTATGAATCGGCCTTTTTGCAGGAAAACATCAGAAGATCTGGGCTGCAATTGAAACCAGAAGCAAAATATAAAAAGATTATCAGCAATCGTGACGGCATCCAATTTAGCAAACAATTTGGATCCTGGGGAAGTCAGAAATTGGTGACCCTGGTGGTGAACCAGGTGGATCTTCTTGCCCATCGCCGCACCGATTCACCCATACTGCGTGAACTTCTGCCCAATGAGGCCAGCTATAGAGAGATCGTACGGGCCTGGTTCAATAATTCCTGGATAAAGGAAGTATTATCCTCAGCAGCAAAAATGGGTTTTCATGTTGTTATCACCTCGGATCATGGCAGTGTAAGAGTTCAACAACCAACCCAAATTCTTGCAGACCGTGAAGCTTCAACAAACCTGCGATTCAAACAGGGGCGCAATCTGAAACCCAGCGCCAAAGATGCCTGGTTCCTGGATAAACCTGGCAGACTCAGGATTCCCTCAACTATTCAAAATGATACCCTGGCCATTGCCCAGAAAACGTACTATTTCCTCTATCCCAATAATTACCGGAAATACCAAAACAAATATACTGATACCTATCAGCATGGCGGTCTGAGCATGTGGGAAATGATTCTCCCACTGGCATATCTGGAGCCTAAATGATCCATCAATACTTTTTCCAGACCCACAGTCCAGAGGAAACGAACCAACTGGCTCAAAATTTAGCTGCACAACTAGAACCTGGTGATATTCTGGCAATGAGCGGAAATTTAGCCAGTGGAAAAACCACCTTTACCCAGGGCTTAACCTCTTTCTTTGATATCAAAGAGTACGCCCTGAGTCCAACCTTCACCTATATCAATGAATACCACGGCTCACAACAGGATATTATTCATATCGATGCTTATCGGCTCAGTAGCGGAGAAGAATTAATTTCAATGGGAATCTGGGAGTATTTTGAGTCTGGTGCAATTGTCATCATCGAGTGGGCGGATATTGTTGCTGGAGCCATCCCGGAGGATGCATTTGGGTTGAGTTTTCGTGTCATTGACGGTGAAGAAAACGGTCGCGAAATATTGATACATTCGCCCCGGGCTTTGGCGATCAGCTTATGATCATCGCCTGTGATACTTCCTCAGTTGTTTGTTCAGTAGCCCTCTCTGATAAGGGCTCAATATTGTGGGAAAAAGAAGCTAGCGGTGGACAGATACATATTGAGAAATTATCGCCCTTTTTAAAAGAATCTCTGAATTATTGTCGCTCAATAGGAAAAGCTCCAGACGCTCTTGCAATTGCAATTGGTCCCGGAAGTTTTAATGGCTTGCGAATCGGTCTGGCTACCATGAAAGCACTGGCAGTAGCACTTGAAATTCCTTTGATTCCTATCCCAACCACTGATGCCCTGGCTTATGGAATACAAGACCAGTTAAGCGGGATCTCCCGTGCAGTTATATACTCTCACCGGAATTTCGTACATTACGCAGATTATAATGACTCCCTTTCAAATAAAATTGTTACCCCAGAGTTTAATTATGGAGCATGGGATCAGCTTTATGAGCAGCACATAGACCATTATTTTGGGACGGCCGATCGCGGGTTTAAAACCTGGCTACAGGGACCAGAGGCAATTGAGGTCAAATCCAGATTTGTACATATCAATGCAAAAGCATCATTTGTTGCCCTCTTAGCCGAGGCTCGTACCGATATGGGACAACCTAAGCTGGATGAGCTGGAACCGCTTTATAATGCCGTTTACGAGGCCAAAAAGTGGGTTCCTCCTCAATTCTGAAGACCCTATGGAACCCCCCACAGAAATGAATCCAGTAAGCTGGGATTCTATGAATTACAAATTGGTCTAACTTGCTTTGTAGGTTATTATGTATCAGGGTGAAATACCTGTATAATTTTAAGGAATTTGAATGAGCTGGTTTCGACGAAAAGATAAAAATATTCAGACTATAAATTCTGAAAAGAAGGATATAAAAGAAGGTCTCTGGGTAAAATGTCCCAGTTGCCGCCAGATCCTGTATAAAGCAGAGTTGATGCAAAGCAATAATGTTTGCTACAAGTGCGGATACCACTTTAGAATTCCCGCTGCCAGCTATGTAGATCTTTTATTGGATACGGATGGCCGACAACAACATTTTCAAGGCATCAAACCCCTTGACCCCCTAAAATTCAAAGCCCAAAAAAAGTACTCCGACCAAATCGCCGCCGCTCAGCAGCGAACGGGTCACAATGAGGCAGTTCAGGTTTATGAAGGACTCATGTTCGAGAAACCAATTGTGGTTGCAGTGATGGACTTCTCTTTTATAGGTGGTAGCATGGGTTCAGCTGTTGGCCAGTTGCTCGCAAAAGCTGCCGATCTGTCGAGAGAGAAGAAAATACCCCTGATCATTGTATCCGCGTCTGGGGGAGCGCGCATGATGGAGGGAGCATATTCCCTTATGCAAATGGCCAAGACTTCTGCCAAACTCAGCCAGTTGGCAGATGCAAAAGTTCCATATATCTCCATAATGACTGACCCTACAACTGGTGGGGTTACAGCAAGTTTTGCCATGCTGGGTGATGTGAATATTGCCGAGCCCGGAGCTCTCATTGGCTTTGCTGGAGAAAGAGTTATTAAGCAGACCATTGGTGCTGATCTACCCGAAGGTTTTCAGCGTGCTGAATTTCTGTTGGAAAAGGGCTTCCTTGATTTGATTGTCCCCAGAGATGACCTCAAGAAGCAGGTTGCAGAAATTCTAGATATTCTTCATGCAAAAGCCTAAAATTCTACTTACCAATGATGACGGGATAAATGCGCCAGGAATTGAAACCCTGGCAGAATCATTATCAGATTTTGCAGAAATATCCATTGTTGCACCCCTATTTGAAATGAGTGCAATGGGGCATGCCATAACCATTTCAGATCCCCTCAAAGTGACGGAAATATTTAAGGACGACGCGCACTTTGGTTGGGCTGTCGGTGGGACCCCTGCGGATTGTGTAAAATTGGCAATCAATGGTGGGCTGGTAGAGAGACCAGACCTCGTCATATCAGGGATAAATCAGGGCGCCAATGTGGGTGTTGATATTATTTATTCAGGGACTGTTTCTGCAGCCTATGAGGGAACCATATTAAGCATCCCATCCATGGCCATCTCCTTGGATTCATTTGTGCAGAAGGATTTTAGAGCTGCAGGCAAAGTCGCCCATATTATGGCCGAGAGAATTCTTAAAGAAGGCTTACCGGAGGGTACGCTTCTGAATGTGAATGTTCCTGCAGGTGATTATAGTTCATTTAAAGGCTTTTCTGTGACCAGGCAGGGAAGTGGTACCTATAAGGAAAAAATGGACAGACGCGAGGATCCCCGTAAAAGGGTCTATTATTGGTTGTCTGGCACCCGTAGTTATGAAAATCCTGATCCAGATATGGATGAGAATGCAGTACGAGCAGGATATGTGACACTTACTCCACTTCACTATGAACTTACCAACACAGGTTATATGCAGGCATTAAAATCCTGGGAACTGAAATTAGGGTAGCAGACCATGCACGAATTAGTATTGATATTAGATTTTGGCTCTCAGTATACGCAGCTCATTGCTCGTCGCATAAGAGAAGAGCAGGTCTATTGTCGCATTGAACGTTCTGATTTAAGCGCAACTGAAATACAAACCATGGGAGCAAAGGCATTGGTCCTTTCTGGTGGTCCCAACAGCATTTTTGAAGCACATGCCCCCCAGGTCGACCCTGCTATTTTTGAATTGGGGATACCCATCCTTGGTGTGTGTTATGGACTCCAGATTATGGCCCAGCATTTCAAGGGAAATGTAATTCCTGGCGAAACCAGAGAATACGGCCCCATGGGAATCCAGTTCCCGGCAAAAAGTCCTCTATTTGAGGGCGTGAGTGAAGGATCTCAGGTCTGGATGAGTCATGGCGATCATGTAGAAACTATTCCTGAAAATTTTAGCATCATTGCCCGCTCAAGTGGTAATCTGATTGCAGGCATATCTAATGAGTCAAAAGATTTTTATGGCGTACAGTTTCACCCTGAAGTGAACCACACCGTTCAGGGGCAAACCATAATTAGTAATTTCTTATTTAAAATTGCTGACTTCAGTCGTGATTGGACCTCGTCCAGCTTCGTTGATGCGGCTATTAAGGAAATTCAAGCTACTGTGGGTGACGGGAAGGTTTTGCTTGGTTTAAGTGGTGGGGTCGATTCTTCTGTACTTGCATTTCTCATGCATGAAGCCATTGGTGATAATTGTGTACCTGTATTTATCAATAATGGCCTGTTGCGTGAACATGAGACGGAAGAAGTAAAATCACTTTTTGAAGCCTCCCATGTAAAAATTTACCAGCATGATTATACTGAAGCTTTCCTCTCAGAACTCGAAGGAGTGACTGAGCCTGAAAAAAAGCGTAAAATTATTGGAAGGGTCTTTATAGAAGCCTTTGAAGAAGTTGCCAGAGAAATCCAGGGCATTGACTTTCTGGCCCAGGGGACCCTGTATCCAGATGTCATCGAAAGTGGTTCATTGACGGGACATGCAGTTACGATTAAAAGTCACCATAATGTTGGTGGTCTTCCAGAGAAAATGGCCTTGAAGGTTATCGAACCCTTTAACGAACTCTTTAAAGATGAAGTTAGGGCTGTTGGCAGAGTTTTAAATGTGCCGGTTAAAATAATTGGGCGACATCCATTCCCAGGACCCGGTCTGGCTGTACGTTGTCTGGGAGCTGTGAGCGAAGATCGGCTACGCATATTGAGAGCCGCTGATCAAATATTTATAGATAAACTTTATGAAACTGGATGGTATGATAAAATATGGCAGGCTTTCACTGTCTTACTTCCCATTCAAACCGTAGGTGTTATGGGGGATAAGCGCACTTACGAAAACGTGTTAGCCATTAGAGCTGTTCACAGTTTGGATGGAATGACAGCTGATTGGGTCAGAATTCCTTATGAAATCATTGCAGATATCTCCAGCAAAATAGTTAATTCAGTGAGTGGCGTGAACCGGGTTGTTTATGATGTGACCTCAAAGCCACCTGGAACTATTGAGTGGGAGTAACATTTAATTCCTGACTCCATTTGTTAGCAGAAAACTATAGTAGGTAAAATATGTGTGGAATAGTTGGTTACATCGGTAAAAATAATGCAATTCCTGTCGTCATTCAGGGTTTACAGCGATTGGAGTACAGGGGTTATGACTCCTGTGGTATCGCCATGATGGATTCTGAAAAAATGATTTTGGAAAAGGTGACTGGCAAAGTTGACGAGCTGCAGGGGCTTTTGGCCCGTCAAAAAATGGGCAGTAATGTGGCAATCGGACACACACGCTGGGCCACACATGGTCCACCTACCATTTCAAATGCGCATCCCCACACCAGTCAAGACGGGAAAGTAGCCCTGGTCCACAATGGAATCATCGAAAATTATAAGGTGCTCAGAGATGGACTAATCAGCTCTGGCTATGAATTTAGCAGTGAGACCGACACAGAGGTGATAGCTGCCCTGGTTAGCCAGGCATATCGTGGCAATCTTGAACATGCTGTAAGAGAAGCTCTCTCCCATGTTGTTGGTGCTTATGGACTGGCTGTTATCCATACGGATGAACCGGAAAAAATTGTCTGCACTCGCAAAGGTGCACCCCTCATTATGGCAGTGGGTGATGGTGAATTCTATGTGGCCTCCGATGTGGCTGCCATTCTCCAATATTCAAAGGATGTCATTTACCTTGATAATGAGGAAATAGGAATCCTGACACCAGAAGGAGTGAAGACCTATTCTGGTGATGATGAACCCGTTGATAAAAAAATTCATAAAATCACCTTTAATCTTGAGGAAGTTGAGAAAGGTGGCTACGAGCATTTTATGCTTAAGGAGATTTTTAGCCAGCCACAGACTATCTATGATGCCATGCGGGGGCGCTTACTTCCCGAGACAGGGGATGCCCATCTGGGTGGTATCGATCATATGATTGGCTCAATACTACACGCAGATCAACGCTATTTTACGGCCTGTGGGACGTCCTGGCATGCCGCGCTGATTGGTGAGATGATGTTTGAGCAATTCGCCCGTATACCTTGCGAAGTTGAGTATGCCAGTGAATTTCGCTACCGGGAACCCCTGGTGGATGCAAAATCAATTGTATTCGCCATCAGTCAGTCAGGAGAAACGGCAGACACCTTGGCTGCCATCCAGGAAGCCAAGACCCGTGAGGCAACCGTCCTGGGAATATGCAATGTCGTCGGGAGTTCAATTGCCAGAGAAACGGAAGCTGGCGTTTATATCCATGCTGGTCCAGAAATTGGCGTCGCATCCACCAAAGCGTTTACATCCCAGGTGACCGTATTGTCATTACTCACCCTGAAACTCGCCCGGTTGATGGGGATGAGCAGGGAGGATGGGCTTGAGATTAGTCAGGCCATGCAGAAACTTCCAGAGAATGTTGAATGGGTATTGAAGCAAGCTGAACAAATTGCTGAAATCGCTAAATTGTACTCAGATGCTGCAAACTTTTTATATCTGGGTCGCGGCGTCAACTTTCCTGTTGCCCTTGAGGGAGCACTCAAACTCAAAGAAATTTCATATATCCATGCTGAAGGATATCCTGCTGCTGAGATGAAACATGGTCCCATTGCCTTGATTGACAAATCCATGCCCATTGTTGCCATAGCTCCCCAGGACAAGACTTATGATAAAATTATCAGTAATATCGAAGAAGTTAAAGCCAGACATGGACGAGTCATTGCCCTGGCCACAGAAGGGGATACCAGAATCAAGGATATAGCAGACCATGTCCTCTACGTTCCAGCGGCCTTATCATTTACAGCTCCTATTTTGAACGTCATACCCCTGCAACTTCTCTCCTATTATATTGCTGTAGAGCGTGGTTGCAACGTGGATCAACCTAGAAACTTAGCAAAGAGCGTAACGGTGGAGTAATTCATGAGGAAACTTCTAATTTTACTCGTTCCCCTCTTCATTTTTGGAGCACGACCTGATTTTAAGGATGGGGTCTCACTTTATAATAAGGGAGCGTATTGGGAGGCTTTGCGAGTATTTGCTGAATTGGCAGATGAGGAAGACTCACTCAATCCCCAACGTTCTGCCTCGTCCTACATGAGAATTAGATGCTACAATAAACTGGGATTCAGTCAGCGTGCCCTTATGCTCGCCCGCGACTTCCCCGCTTCCTACCCTGGCAGTAATTATCTGGATGACCTTGAATTTCTCATTGGTGAGATCCATCTTGATCTAGGCGATGCCCGTGAAGCAGCCTGGTATTTTGCATCTTCTGCCATCACAACCAAAGACAAAAAAATAAGAAAAGCAGCTCGCGAATTCGCCGAATCACTCATTGCCACAGCTTGTGATGTGGATGATTTGCATGCGCTGGCAGGCAGATCAATTGATAGGACAGGCCAGTATGTGTCTCTCCTCGTAGCCGAGCGCTTTATCAAAGATGGGAATAAAGGGGAATCAATTAGTATTCTCTTCAATATGCGTCCCTATATCAAGGATGATGATCTCCGCAAAAAAGCAATCTCTCTTTATAATAAATTTGGGTCAAATCAGACTGATACACTCCACGTGGCTGTCGTTCTTCCACTGACTGGACCTCTCGGTGATATAGGGAGCACAATCCTGGATGGGATAAAATTTTCAGCGATGAACTACATGGATAGTACGGATCAGGGGATTGAGCTGCACATCTACGATAATGAAAGCAAATTATCTGAGACCATCAATATTGCCAGACAGGTAAGAGATGATCCTCGGGTCATCGCCATGATAGGTCCCTTAACCAATGAAAATGTCAAAGGCACCGCTGCCGTGCTGGAAGGTCACTCTATTCCCATTATTGCCCCAACGGCGACTGAAAATCACCTGACCAACCTATCCAAAGGCATTTTCCAATACCGATCCACCAGAGAACGTAAAGCTGTAGCCATGGCTGAATATGCGGTACAGACTCTGGGATTGAAAACTTTCGCGATTATTGCTCCTTCTACAGAGTATGGACAGCAATTCGCAGATAATTTTGCCATGCGTGTCGATGAAATGGGTGGCATTATTCAGTATCAGGGCTGGTATGTTGGTGAACCCACAGATCTCAGCAAGGTTCATTTCCGGAGAATCAGAGAACAGGGGCTGGAAGAGCTCTATACTAAATTTCAAGCAGACTCATTGCGCCTGGACTCCTTGCTCATTGGAATGCTTACTGAGGGAGATTCAATAAACATTTATGAGGAACAACTAAATCCTATTTTCAAAAAATCAAGACCTACCCGCGGAGACTCTTTAGGCGTTAAATTGTCCCACATCGATGGAATTTTCTTCCCCATCCATGAAGGCAATATGCGCTATATACTCTATCAACTTGCCAGCAATAATCTGGTTACGCATATACTTGGTGATGAGAATTGGCTTGATAAAGATGCCTTGAAGAAGGATGCGAGCTACATAAAGGATTTAACCGTCGTGGCAGGGGATAGACTTGGTTTTCAGAAGATGAGTCCTGCTTTCTCCGATGAGTATGTTCGTATTTTTAAACATCGACCTGATCAATACGATTATCTTGGCTATGATGTTATGGGGATGTTGCTTGAATCAGCTCAATATGCAGGAGGCTCTGGGAGTAAGCTCTGGGAAGTCATGATAAACGCTCCCATTTACGAAGGATTGGTACATCAAGTACAGTGGGGCGGGGCAACCCGGCGTGAAAATGATCTGGTCTTTCTCATGGATTATGTTGAGAATTCATTTGAATTAACAGGGTACTATGATAATTCCGGATTTTTCTCCATGGATAGTCTTGATACGGGTATTCTTGATATGGAGTCAACATCGGAGATCGAATAAGGGTTATTAAACCTCAAATACTCACTCAATCCCCACACATCTCGCTGGGATTTTCGACTCGTCTTGGGGGAGTGAGCCCACACCCTTTCAAAGGATTGAATATGTCCACATCCCGTGGTGATAGCGAAGCCAACGTTGCTGCAAATAGACAATTGTTTTTTAAGGAGTTCGGAATCAACCCAGCACAACTTGCTGAACCCCTTCAGATAGGTAGGGACGGAGTTAAAATTATTGATCAGCCTGGCGAATATGCCAGTCAAGATGCTCTCATTACTGCTCAACCAGGCGTTTATCTACGGGTCCTCACAGCGGATTGCTCACCCATTCTTATATGGTCTGATAAAGACCTTCTTGTCGCAGCAGTGCATTCTGGATGGCAGGGCTCTGAACTTGATATTCTGGGGAAAACATTGAAGAAAATGCACACTGAAATGGGGGCCGAATTGGAATCCCTCTACCTGGTTATTGGACCAGGATTGTCTCAGGACAATTTTGAAGTGGGTCCGGAATTCAGTGATAAATTTCCTGCAGAATTTTTAATACCTTTACAAGGTAGGAATAGATATTTGTTCGATAACAATGCCTACTTGAGAGACACAGCCATTCGATTGGGTGTACCAGCCCATCACATTGAGACATTACCTTACTGTAGTTATAAAGAGGATAGCCTCTTTTACTCCCATCGTCGCGATGCTGGAACCACCGGAAGAATGATGTCAGTAATAGGAATAAACCAATGAGTCCCCTGAGCGCAGCAATCCTTGCCATCATACAAGGTCTAACCGAATTTCTCCCAGTTTCAAGTTCTGGTCACCTGGTTCTAGGTGAAGCCCTCTTGGGTTCCCATTCCTTTGGAAATAGTATCGCTTTTGAACTGGTTGTGCACCTCGGTACTTTTCTGGCGGTCCTGGTCGTCTTCTGGAAAGATATTGTGCATCTGGTCCAAGTGTTTTTTGTGCGTCTGCTTAAACCAGGTAGTTGGTCCACAGAGTATCAGAACAATGATGATTTCAAGACCGCTGTACTTATGCTCATTGCCATGCTACCAGCCGGTGTAGTTGGTCTCTTATTACGGGATCAGATCAGCGAATTATTCTCACAACCCTTCATGGTCAGTTTTGCGCTTTTATTTACTGGCTCAATGCTGCTATCAACCAAGTATTTTAAGAAGTCAGACAAGCAAATTGATTTTAAAAAAGCCCTGCTTATCGGGTTTGCTCAAGCTCTGGCGCTCGTCCCGGGCATCTCACGCTCAGGATCAACTATTTCCATGGCTCTTGGACTCGGGGTTAAGCAGGAGCAGGCTGCAAGATTCAGTTTTATCATGGTACTACCACTCATCATCGCAGCTACAGTCCTAGAGTTCCTTGATCTGTTGAAAGTCGGCATATCATCAGATGAAGTTTCAATTTTGCTCATTGGATTGGTCATATCATTTGTGGTTGGAATATTTAGCCTGAAGTGGCTGCTTCAATTGTTAAAGAGCGGCAAGTTTCATTATTTTGCCTGGTATTGTTTCACCATTGCAGTAATAGGATTGTTTTTCTTTTAACCATGTCCCCAAAGCAAAGCTATAGTCAGACAATTTCGGAACTCCAGAAGGGGAGAATAGGTAGTCTATATTTTGCCATGGGTTCAGACTATTATCTGTATAGAAAATTCCTGAGTGAATTTCGAGCTGCTTTCAAGCAACGCTATGGTGAAAACGCCAGCCTGGTTCAACGCTGGGGTGCAGATTTGAAGCTGGCAACAGATGTCAGTAATTTGCTTGGCGGGGGAGGCCTCTTTTCATCAGCCAGTCTCATCATGCTGCATGAAATTCAGGATGCAGGGACCGCTGTGAAAACCAAATTAGCTGAAATGCTGGGAAATTTGCCTGAGGATACCGTTGTACTTGCCCATTACTCTGTCAGTGATTTTAGAAGGGCAAAATGGCTTGACGCTATCCAGGGGGTTGCTCAAGTCGTTTCCATGACCAGCCCGGAATCCTCCCAGCTGCCGGGACTCGTTGGGAAAATGGCCACTTCGCGCGATCTCAATATAGACGAAGCTGGAATTTATCGCTTGATAGAGTTGAGCAGTGGTGAGTTAGCCATCATCGATAATGAGCTTGAAAAAATGACGCTCTACCTCGATGATGTTTCTGTACCCATCGGTCGAGAAGTAATAGACCAGGTGGCCGGGGATATTGAAAATGCACATGCATCACAATTTATTGACGCCATTTTTAATCGCGATCGTCAGGTGGCCATTCAGACATTGGTAGAAATTGACCATCAGGGGAAGGAAGGTCTTCCTTATCTGGTCTCCCTCCTCTACAACTGTCTTATCCAACTCATGGCCCTTAGAGAATCACCTGAAGCCCGTAAAACTATCAGCCAGGGTGCGACATCAGGGTATTTTTTAAACAAATTGGGTTCAGTTTCAAAAAATTATACGCTTGAAGAATTACAGGATGCCACACGCGAGCTGGCAAATCTGGACTTGAAGTTTAGATTGGGTTCCATGGATACGCTAACTGCTTTTACTGAATGGGTGTCAAAGGTTGTGTAAGGAATGAGTGAAAAGCCAATAAAAACAGACGAGCAACTTATTGCAGAGTTTCAAGCTGGGAATGAGAATGCCTTTGTCGAGTTAGTTGATCGTTATAAGGATCGTCTGGTAAACTTTGTATATCGATTTCTCCATGATATGACTGATGCAGAAGACATGGTTCAGGAAACATTTTTAAAAGTTTACAAGAATAAACATGCCTACCGTGAAATCGCAAAATTCTCTACATGGATCTATACAATAGCTGGAAATCTGGCCCGCTCTGAACTAAGAAAACGTAAACGTCGTAAAACTTATACGATGTCAGATCTGTCCTTTGATGACAATGAATTTACCCCCGTTGATCCTGGCAAGGACACAGAAGGTATTGTTTTTAATAGTTATGCTGGGGAAGAAATAATGAGGGCTATTTATGCGCTCCCAGAGCCATTTAAAACCATAGTAATTTTACGAGATATTCAGGAACTTTCTTACGAAGACATCAGTACAATACTCGACATCCCAATGGGCACTGTCAAATCGCGTGTCAATAGAGCACGTTTGAAATTACAGGAAACATTGAGCTACCTAAAGGAGTAATCCTATAGCCAAAAACGCTATTGTTAGAGCACCATACATCGAGGAAGATTAGACATGCAAAATACAGATTGCACATTTATTTGTGAACAGTTCACCGAATATCAGGAAAATTCGCTCCCATCTGAAATCAGAGCTAAGGTAGACAGTCATCTAGCCTCATGTTCCTCCTGCATGGAGATGTTTGAAAAATTAACCGACGCTATTGAAACACTTCATAGTCTTCGCACCCTCAAAGCTTCACCTGAATTTACATCAACCTTATTATCACGGATCGATACACTTAATCAGGAAACTGTTTGGCAAAAAATTTACGCCTCCTCATATTCAAGGGTCGCGGGTTACGCCCTTGCAGCCGGTTTGGTAGTGGCACTTGGAATTAATGTCTTGATAGATCCAAAATCTCCAATGAAACCAGATGTTCAATTAAATTTCGCTGGGGAAAAGATAAATCCAGCTCAACCCTCTCAATCACTGGCAGAAGTGACTGATAGTTCTGCAAACGCTTCTTCAGACTCCCTAACACTTCAGAATTCAACGATTAATTCCAATAACCAATCAATGCAATTGGTCAGTGGAAAGAAATAAACTTTAGCCCCACAAAATCCCTCTAGATAAAATCTTATTTTATCCTTGCTAGAAGAGGAGTATCAATTGATTTTGGTACTCTTAACTTTTAACTTTAAGTCTATGGCGTAAATCGTCTGAAATGACGTATTCTAAAGAATTTCTGAAATAGATATCTTCTCGAGGAAAATTTCGATGAAGTCCAGCAGGGAAAGGTTCGATCATGGCGCTCACAGATATTGATTTAGCGAATATAGATGCGAAGCCATTCTTTAAGTCCCAAATCCGCCACCTGCTCAATATACTCTACCGCATTTATCCAGATGCAAATGTCTATTTGTTCGTAAAGAACGATGGACCTGAATTTGATCTTCAGGATCTACCTACTAACAAAGCCCACTTGTTCGAGTCTATACCTTCTGATGTCCCAGCCATTGTGGAGATGACGGCCACAAAAGAAATTACTAGTAAGTTTATTCTCAATCAGGAAAATGCCGCCATGTTTTCAACTGAGCCAGCGGATTGGGCAGAATACTCAGTTCTATCCCCCCTGGGTGAGCCCGAAAGTATAGATGGATTTTTACTTTCCATTTTCCCAGCAGAATTTGATCGAGATATGATTAACCTGGAGGTCTTCGACGAAGTGGCCGCTAGCATCACCAGTAACTCGATTACATCAAATCTGTTGGAGAGTTACAAGGACCGATCAGATCACCTATCTATCATGCTTGAAGTAAACACCCATCTAAATGTGGCAGCGACTAAGACAGATTTTTTGTTTGAGATAACTCGGTTTGGAAAATATTTTCTTAATTTTGATCGAGCTGTGCTCGTCCTCCATCCAGAAAATACACCCGAATATTTCATGATAGATTCAATTGAAGGAGATGAGACAGGCTTACAACAGGGGATGAGTTATCCTGTTTACAATTCCCTCGTGAGTAAAACTATTCTCACCGGCCACCACTTCATTTATAAGCAAAGTAGCGATGCGGCTCCAGAAGGCATATACAGAACTGGAGATTTTGAGGAATACCCATATAGTCAGGTGATTGGCTTTCCCCTGGTGAAAGTTAAAAATGGACCAGGTGTGCTGGTTCTCGAGTCATCGAAAGAATATCCAGTCAAGCAGAGCGAAATGGGTATCTTCGAGATGATCAGTCAGAGTCTGGGGGCTGCACTGACTCGCTTTAGCCTGTACGAGCGCCTCAATAACTATGCGACAATTGATACACTGACCCATCTCTACAATATCCGAGCTTTAAAACAACGCTTCGAGGAAGAATTGGCCCGTGCCGGTCGCTATCAAAATTCTTTGGTTGTCTTATTCCTGGATCTGGACAAATTCAAATTGGTCAATGATACCTATGGACATCTCGTTGGTGATTTCGTTCTCAAAGAAATTTCACAAATTATACGAGATTCAATTCGTACCAGTGATATCCCTGGCCGTTATGGTGGCGAGGAGTTTGTAGTTATTATGGTGAATGCTGACGCATCCGCCTGTATGGCCAGTGCCAAAAGAATTTGTACAGCTGTTCGTGAACACCAATTCGAAATGAACGAAACAAATATTGAAAATAGAATCAGTATTGGCCTTTCAGAGTTCCCACGAGACGGCGAAACCATGCAGGATTTAATCCAGTCAGCTGATGCTGCCATGTACACAGCCAAGCGTCGAGGCGGAGATCAAGTTGTCAAATACGAGAAAGGTATGGTGCCAAAATCACGCGCTTGAAACCGGGTAAGCTGATTCTCAGTCTCGTTTCTATCTTTATTGTTTTTGGCGAACCTGCATCTGCCCAAACGATTGATCTGCCCCCAATCATTTTATCAAATGTACCTTTTGAAATCAATTGGGAAGGCTTTACCGAAGCCAGCCCTGAGCATCCCGTTATCATCAGGGATCTTTCAGGAAGCTCTTTTAAGATCACCAGTGCCATGGGTGAAGCAGATGTAAAAATTCAGGGAAGTACGGTTCTGGAATACGCTCTTAATGATGGTGGCATTGAGAGGCAGGACGTATCGTCAATTCCTGGCTGGTTGAGTCTATTGCCCCCACTCTTGGCCATTGTCCTGGCCCTGTTAACCAAAGAAATGCTGATCTCACTGTTCGCCGGTATCTGGGTAGGTGTGACTATTATGATGAGCTACAATCCCATCAAAGGCTTTCTAAGCTCTCTAGATGGGTATATCGTCAATAATCTTGCCGACTCTGGTCACGCGACGATTTTACTTTTCACCTTTGGCTTTGGCGGACTTATTGGAATTGTCCAACGCAACGGAGGCCTGGCTGGCATTGTGGCTATCGCAGCAAAATTTGCCAAGACCAGAATCCGTGGCCAGGTCGCCACCGCTTCAATGGGATTGTTCATCTTTTTTGATGACTATGCCAACAGTCTTCTTGTGGGAAATACCATGAGACCCTTTACCGACAAACTGCGTATCAGCCGAGAAAAATTAAGCTACATTGTCGATTCCACAGCAGCACCGGTGGCCAGTATTGGCATAATTAGTACCTGGATTGTTTTCGCCATGTCCCTCTTGGATGGTCAGCTGCAAATCTTGGGTATTCATACAAATGCTTATCTTATCTTTTTATTGTCTATCCCCTTCAGCTATTATGCAGTCCTGGCCATCATATTCGTCTTCATGAACGCGCTCTCCAATCGAGAGTTTGGTCCCATGTACGAAGCTGAAAAACGGGCCATTACAACTGGAGAAATTTTACGTCCTGGAGCACATCCGCTTTCAGATGATTCACTGCTAAGGAATGCCATGCCTGAGGGTATTCCGCATCGTTGGTACAATGCAGTTATCCCAGTCTTCATCGTCATTGTGATGACCATGGTTGGCATGGTAATAACAGGTATGCCTGGTACATTTTCGGATAATCAAAGCTTCCTGCAAAAGATCCTGGTAATCATGGACAACACAAATTCAAGTCAGGCCCTGTTGTGGGGCAGCTACATCGCAACCTTTGTAGCTATTGCAATGGCCATGGGACAAAAGCTTCTCACCTTGAGGGCAGCTTTGGAAAGCTGGTTTGAGGGGGCAAGAACCATGTTTCTGGCCGTTATAATCCTTATCCTGGCCTGGAGCCTGGGTAACGTGTGTACTGATATTCACACCGCCGATTTTATTGTTCACTACACACGTGACTTTATTTCCCCTGGAGTACTTCCTGCCCTCACTTTTATTATTGCGGCTTTGATTAGTTTTGCAACGGGCACATCCTATGGAACCATGTCCATACTGATTCCTCTCATTGTGCCTTTATCTGTACAATTGACTGGGGATGTTCATAACGTGATGTTCTGGGCCACATTTTCTGCCATCATTAGTGGGGCAACCTTTGGGGACCATTGTTCACCGATTTCTGATACAACCATCCTCTCATCCCTGGCAAGTGGTGCAGACAATGTTGACCACGTTCAAACTCAACTTCCATATGCTCTTGTTGTGGGTGGCGTAGCCATTTTATTTGGCTTTCTCCCAATTGGTTTAATCCCAGGTGCAGGTTATTTGACCGGTATCATCCTTTATGCCTTCAGCATAACGGCACTGTTTCTCATACTAAAATTCTATGGTAAACTCCTTCCTGCCGAACCATCTGAACTTAAAGGAGTTGAAAGCCTTTAGAATTATGCGAAAACGGACCATGGGCAGAATCGTAACGATAATCGTATTTATGCTGATTTCATCTCTCTTCGGTGATGATTCTCCCAAGACCTATGATACTCGTGCCATTGATGCCTTCATGGACGGAATTGATCTGGAAGCTGCTGGAAAATATGATCAGGCTATCATGGCATATAAAAGAGCCATCAGCTATGATCCCAGAGCGGTTGATATTCATTTTTCACTGGCCAAGCTTTATCTCCAGACCAAACAGAAGGAATTAGCCCATGCCTCTCTACTTAACGTAATTAAATATGATCCTCGAAATCTTGAAGCCCTGGAATTATTGGGGGAGATATCCCAGCTGAACAAGGAGCATGATCTGGCACTGGGTTACTTTGAACGTATCCTCGACATTGAGTACAACAATGATTATGCAATTCTTCAATCAGCTCAGATTTATCATGTGCTAGGTGATTCCATCCGTGAGGCAGAATTTCTCATCCGCCTCTGGGAATTGGATACGGATCGTATTGCTGCCTTGCAACGAGCCGAATCCATTTTCCTTGCGGCTAATGACTATGGCAAAATCACTGAGTTATACAGCAAACTGATAAAACGGATGCCGACAAAAACGGATCTGGTGGGTCGACAAATCAGATTATTCCTGGGTATGAATCAATTCTTTGAGGCTGAAGCCCTCATGGATTCGCTCATAGACGTCGCTCCCTATTCAATGGACCTGCAAAGCATGAAAACCGATTTGGTTAAGGTCATGCATGGTGAAATGGCAGCCATTGATTATCTCACCGATGTCGTAGATGAGTATCCTGACGCCTGGGAATTGAAATTGAAACTGAGCCAACTATTAATCGATGCAGGGGAGTCTACAACTGCTCGTTCACTGCTTTCCGAAATTATTGAAATCAAACCTGAATTGGCAAATGCAGTGTCCATGTTGGTATGGACCTATCTGGATGTGGATGATGTTCAACAAGCTCGTGAAGTTTTGGCCAATTACCTCCCGGCTTTTCCAGAAGATTTCTTTTTGCACCGACTTATGGGAAGCATCATGCATGACATAGCAGTAACTTATGGTGATTCTGTAAACTACCAGGCTGCCCTCGATGCACAGAGAGCTGCGTTAAAGCTTAGACCTGGCGATCAGCAAACCCTCCACTTAATTGCCAATACACTTGAGCTTTTCGGTCGTCGAGAAGAGGTGCTCCAGACCTATCTTCAACTGATCGAAATCAATCCGGAGGATGATCTAGCCCTGAACAATTATGCATATTTGATAACAGAGGGGGAGGTCGGTGAAGACACCTTGAGGCATGCTGCTGAATTTGTCGAACGGGCACTCGTGCTCCAACCCGATAATGCTCCCTACCTGGATACAGCAGGCTGGATCTATTTTAAACTGGGCCACGTTCAACTTGCCCGCGAATTCATTGATCGGTCCCTCACCATCAACCCTGACAATGCAGAGGTTTTAATGCATATGGGAGACGTTTTAGAGTATCTTGGAAAGTCGAATGAGGCTTATATCTACTATATGCGTGCCGATAAGCTAAAATGAGTGAGAGTCGGGAACTTAAACACAAAAATGATGTTCCAAATATTGAAGAAATGATTACCAGAAGGAAAGCACATTGAGTTTAATCAGCCTGGTTATTCCCGTTTACAATGAAGAAGAATCACTCGTTGAACTGTATAAGCAAATCAGGGAAGCGCTGGAACCATCAACTCATGAATTTGAGATATTGTTTATTGATGATGGCAGTCAGGACAAATCGCTCCAAATCATGCACGAACTTAGCAGTCAAGACCCCAGAGTAAAAACTATTGGATTTCAGCGAAATCATGGAAAAGCCACGGCTTTAAACACGGGGTTTCAAAAATGTGAAGGTGATTATGTGATTACCATGGATGCTGACCTGCAAGACGATCCAAACGAAGTTCTGGAGCTCATCGCCATCCTCGATTCTGGTTGGGATATGGTGTCCGGTTGGAAAAAAGTCCGTCACGATCCCATTGGAAAGAGGTGGCCCTCCAAACTATATAATTTTACAGTTTCAACCCTCTCGGGTATCCCCATTCACGACTTTAATTGTGGGCTTAAGGCTTATACCCGCAAAGTGGTTAAAAATATTGAACTCTATGGAGAGATGCATCGCTACATTCCAGTTCTGGCAAAGCAAAAAGGTTTCACTTGCACAGAAAAAGTGGTTTCCCACAGGGCTAGAAAATACGGTGAATCCAAATACGGAATAAAACGGCTATTTACCGGGTATCTGGATTTGTTTACAGTCATGTTCCTGGGTACATACATGCGTAAACCCATGCATTTCTTTGGATTGGCAGGAATGTTATTGCTTGTCCTGGGAATGGCGATTCTTGCTTTCCTGAGTTTTCAGTGGTTTCGCCAGTATTTATTCGGGACTGGGCAATGGATTGGAGGTCGTCCAATTTTTTACATTGGCATGCTACTCTCCATTATCGGAGGCCAGTTTATTTCCATGGGGCTCTTGGGTGAGCTCATAACCAGCTCACTCCATAAGGAGAATCCTGTCATCCGCGGTGATGACTGATCTTAATTTTCTGTGCGACTCTCTTTAATCAGCGTTGGTCCGCCGTATCGCGGGGGTATATCCGATCTAAGTGCACTAATTTACGAGGAATTGAGTAAAGACCACCAGGTCCAGTTCATCAATTTCAAGCGTCAATATCCTTCAATTCTTTTCCCCGGGAAAACAGAATATAAAATTGGAGATCGGGCTTCAGATTTTCAGTCAAAACGAATCATCGATTCCATTAACCCGCTTACTTGGATTAAGGCAGTTAAGCAGATAAGGGAATTCGATTCTGAATGGGCGATCTTCCGCTACTGGAATCCGTTTTTTGCCCCCCTCATTGGCTACATCGCAGGAAAGTTGCGCAAAAAATCTATTAAAGTTGCCGTTCTTATCGACAATTTGGTTCCCCACGAGGAATCCTTTCTGGATTCTTGGATGGCCTGCAGAATTTTAGGCCGGGTAGACCATGTAATCACCATGTCCAAATCGGTTTCACAGGATGTCCAGACACATCATCCGGGAATGAAGACATCGACCCTCTTTCATCCCCTCTATGAAATATATCGATCCAGCCATACCAAAGCTGAAGCAAGGGCAAAACTAAACTTGCCCCAACATCCCATCGTGCTCTACTTTGGTCTCATCCGTCCCTATAAGGGCCTGGATATAATGATAAAAGCCCTGGGGGCCATTAAACACGAATTTGATGATTATACCGCTCTCATTCTAGGTGAAGCCTATGAGGATTCACAAAAATATGTGGACCTGATTAAATCTGAGGGGATTTCATCATATACCATATTTCGCAATGAATTTATTTCCGATAGTGAGCTTCCACTTTATTTCACAGCAGCTGATGTCCTGGTTTTACCATATCGTTCTGCAACCCAAAGTGGAATTGTTGGAATCGCGCTCCAGATGGATCGCCCCGTCATCGCCACAAAAGTTGGAGGGTTGGGAGAATATATACAGGAGGGAGAGACAGGATATCTGGTGGAACCAGAGAATCCTGAAGCTCTGGGCCAGACTATTTTGAGATTTTTCCTTCAGGAGGATCAGGATAGAATGACTGAAAATATCAAAGCCACAAAATCTCAATATTCTACTCAAAGTTTTTGTTCTCGGCTAATACAGGATCTACAAAATGCCTGAACCAAGGATTTGTATTCTCGTCCTGAATTGGAATGGGGCAGATGACACCATAGGGTGTGTTCAATCACTACAAAAGGTGACCTATTCCAATGCTGAAATCGTCGTTATTGACAATGGATCCACTGATGATTCAGTCCCACGCATTCAGAAGCAGTTTAGTGACGTTAAAATCATTGAGCTTGAGTCAAATTTGTTCTATGGAGGCGGAAATAATGCTGGCCTTGAATGGGCTCAAAAACATGGTTTTGAGTACGTCATCTTTTTGAATAATGACACGACGGTGGAACCCGATTTTCTTGAACCGTTGCTGGCAGGATTTGATTATTCAAAAGCAGTTGGTATGGTGGCACCGCTTATGTGCTATTCTGCGGTACCAGATATCATTTGGTATGGTGGGGGAAACATCAACTTGTGGACGGGAGTTGTAGAGCATCGATATATTAGAAAAAATGTGTCAACTCTTGAGGGTAATCCTAAGATAACAGATTACATCACGGGTTGCTGTCTGATGATGCCAACCAAATTAGCTGTTGAACTGGGTGGATTTGATCTATCATTCAAGATGTATGGGGAGGACGTGGATCTTTCACTGCGAACCAGAGCAGCCGGATATGAGCTATTGTTTGTACCTGAGAGCAAAATATATCATAAGGTTTCAGCATCTATCGGTGGTGAATTTGCATTCTCTAAATTGAAAAGAAAACTTGATGGTTTATTAAGAATTATTGCTACGCATGCAAAATGGTACCAGTGGGCTACGATCCTAGTCTCTCAAATTCTTCTCAGCTTTAAATATGCGTTCATTTATCTAAAAAATCGAACAGCTAATGGAAACAGTACCAGTGCAGAAAGTTGATGCTCCCATGAAACGCTTGATCTGGTTCTCTGAAATCAAGTGGGACTATCTGGTCACCAGGAAACAACAGATTCTAAATCGTTTCCCTGCGGATATAAAAATTCTGTTCATTGAACCCTTCGTTTTAGGGAAGCGTCAACACTGGTTTCCCAAACGACATGGAAACATTACTGTAATAACCGTACCATTTTTAAAAACCATTCCTCAACCCCTTATATCAAGTCTTTTAAATTTCAGACCTGTGCGGTGGGTATTCGGGATAGCAGGAGCTCTCTATTTTAAGTTCATCTCAGGCTTACTGGGATTCTCTGGCCGTAACCGCGTCATTGGTCTCAGTTCTGTTTTCTGGGGTAAGGTTGCAGCCAGGCAAAGAGCAACTCTGCATTTCTATGATGCCAATGATGCCCATCTTGATTTCCCAGGAAATCCAAGCTGGTTAGAAGAATATCTGAAGACCTATCTTAGTGTAGCTGATCTCTGCTTCTCTGTGAGTCCCGAAATCAGTAATAGCATTGAGAGTTTGGGAGCCCAAAATATTCACTTGCTGGGGAATGGGGTGGACTTTGAGCATTTCTCTACATTGCAACCTCGACCAGATCGCCTCAAAAGTATTACCAAACCCATTCTTGGGTATGCCGGAGCCATGGATTGGCTGGACTCGGAATTAATTCGAGAGGTTTGCAGAGCATATACCGATCATGAAATTATCCTCATTGGGCCTGAAATCCGACCGGGATGGTTTGAAAATCAGCCAGCATTTAAAGGACTGGACAACCTATCCTATCTGGGGAAGGTCAGTTATCAGGATTTACCCGCCTATGTACAGACATTTAATATTGCCCTCATCCCATTTGTGGTTGATGAATTAACCAGACCGTTGAATCCGAATAAACTTTATGAGTACAGTGCTGCTGGAAAAGCAGTGGTTTCCATGAATTATTCATCCACAATTGAGGCCTTACGTGAGATCATCTTTGTAGGGAGATCACATGCTGAATTTGTTTCGCAGATACGATCTGCCTCTGAGAACCATCAACCAGAACTATCGCTAGATTTGGCCAGGGGAAATAGTTGGGATGAGATTTCTCTGAATATGCAAAGGACCATTCAAAGAGAACTGTCGAGGAAACAGGCGTGAAATCAAGTTTTAACAAAAATGTCCTGACCCTTGCAACTGGGGTCAGTATCGGGCAAGCAATCCCACTTTTAATCAGCCCTATTTTAACCCGGATATACAGCCCTGAAGATTTCGGTATTCTGGCACTTTTCCTTTCTATTGCAACCTTGATATCTGTCATATCTAGCGGCAGATATGAGCAAGCCATAATGTTGCCCGATACAGATGAAGAGGCCATGCATCTGACTGTTATATCATGGACATTAGCGGCGATTAGTAGTGTCCTTATGCTACTGGCTATTATTCTCTTTCATCCTATAATAATGAATACCATTAACAATCAGGCATTGACTACCTATATCTATTTTACGCCACTTCTGACCTTTATTCTGGCAACATTTAATATCTTAAACATCCTGGCCACCCGACTTAATGCGTTTTCCCTTCTATCAAAAGTCTCAGTTATTAAATCAATGGTCAATGGTAGTGTTCAGCTGATTGCAGGTACCTTGAAGGGCGATGCGTTGGGCCTAATTCTTGGCCAAATACTGGGAAGCCTGACTCAAATTGTAGCGCTATTCACCAATCTCAGGGGACGCATGCTTCGGCTCTCTTTCCCAGCGCTGAGTTCAACAAAAATATTGCTAAAAAGATATAAACGATTCCCTCAGTTTTCAGTGGCCGCCGTCCTTTCAAACACGTTGACTCAAAATGTGCTGAATATTTCAATTTCATCAATATTCTCCATAGCTTTGCTTGGGTATTATTCTTTTGCCAATCGCATCCTGATCCTACCCATGAGTTTTCTGGGCAATTCAATCGGTCAGGTGTTTTTCCAGGAGGCCACTAGCGAGAAGAATGAAACAGGCAGCGCTCAAAAAACACTAAAATCAACCTTCTGGAAATTATCCTTGCTCAGTATTGTAGGATTTGGATTCCTGCATTTCATCATTCAGGATTTGTTTGTAATCGTGTTTGGCCAAAATTGGGCACAGGCTGGATTGTATGCCAGGTACCTGATTCCTATGATGGCAGCAAAATTTGTGGTTTCCCCATTAAGCGCTATCAATAATATATTCAATAAGCAGTACATATCTCTGGCCTGGCAGGTTGGATTTTTAACTTTGACCGTCATCTCTCTGGGAATGGTTGACTACTTTGACCTTGCATTTTCCACCTTTATTAATATTTATGCCCTTGTTATGGCTGTATATTATTTACTGATGCTACCCTTTATCTTCACCTTCGCGAGGGGATCAAATATCCCGAAAAGTACCTGATAATTATGCTCAGGGATCATCGTACTGTCACCACTGTAGTTAGCTCTGATTTATGCATGAGTTGCGGCATTTGCCAACCTTCCTGCCATGTGGATGCAATCACAATTGTCAACGATAAAAAAAGTGGGATGTTTATACCAATTATTGACGAGTCCATTTGTGATTTTTGCGAGGAATCAAAAGTTGGTAAATGTGTTATCGTATGCCCTGGAGTAGAGGTTAATTTTACTAAACTATCCCAGAAATTTATTGAGGGCACCAAACATTCACCCATTCTTGGGAATTATGACAAATGTTATTACTCCCATGCCATGGATCATGACGTAAGATTTACATCCAGCTCTGGCGGTGTTGTCACATCTCTGCTTATTTTTGCCCTGGAACAGAAGCTCATTGAGGGTGTGGCCGTAATTACCATGGATACTGGTTTAGAGCCACGCGGGGTTATCGCTAGAACCAGTGAAGAAGTTAGAGCGGCGGCAGGTTCTAAATATTGCCCGGCCCACCTGGGTGATGCCCTCACAGAGATCGCGAATTCAGAAGGTCGATATGCCGTAGTAGGACTACCCTGTCACCTGCACGGCGTGCGAAAACTTGAGAAAATCAACCCACGCCTCAAAAGCAAAATTCTCTATCATTTTGGCTTATACTGCGCAAATACCAATTCCTTTCATGGCACTGAATATTTCTTAAAAAAGAATGAAATAAATCCTGAGGATGTCTCCCAATTGCGTTATCGGGGCATGGGATGGCCAGGGATGTTTTCTTTGAAAATGAAAAACGGCGAGAAGAAAACCATCAAAAGAGGAACCACTGAAAAAGATAAAAAGCGACGTGCTGTATTTTCCTCTGCTTTTCACTATGATTTTCAATTACCCCGCTGCTTTACCTGTAATGATCTCACAGCCGAATTAGCAGACATTTCTTTTGCTGACCCCTGGAATAAAAAATTTATTGCCAAAGAAAAAGTGGGCAAATCCATGCTGGTGGTAAGGAATAAAATCGGGGACGAATTGTTGAAGCTTGCCGTAAAAATGGGTGCAATTGCCCTGGAAGAAGCCGATCCAGAGGAAGTCGCCAGAAGTCAGAATGTGGATTTTAAAAATGGGGCTCAATCCCGGTTAAAGGCACTCAACTTTCTCGGGAAAGCCACCCCTCACTACATCGGGAAAGAACAGACCACCCACTTTCGCTATATGTGGAACCTTGGTTTTCACATTATGAGTTTTATCCCAAAGAATAGAACGACGCTTAAATTCCTTCCACTGGTGCAGTTCAGTCGAAGGGTGTTACTTAAATTAGGAAATCTTTTATAAAAGTTTGAAAAGGGAGCGTATCGTGACTTTAAAAGTTGTGATAATGGGAGCTAGATTAAATTCCAATTTGGGTGGTCCATCACTTTATGTGAGTACTGAAAAGGCCATTCGAAACTACCGTGAGGATGTGGAATTTAAATATTTCACCCAGGCTGGAGAATATGCAAAAGACCAACAAGAACAGCACCTCTATGGGGCAGACGTACTTCCCCTGGAAGAAAACTTTCTCGCTCTTGGTGGATTGTTCTACAGAATAATTAGATTTTTCCCATTTACCGCCTATAAAAAATCCCATTTGGCCCTTAAAGATGCCGATGTCATAGTAGATGTCTGGGGAATCATGTTTACAGATTTCCTGGGAAAGAATACCTTAATCAATCGTTTCAGAGAAGGCCTGAGATTGCTCCTGGGAAAGATTTATGGCATTCCAGTGGTTAAAGCAACAGCTGCGCTGGGACCCTTTAATTTGAAGTGGAATAGACGACTTGCATACTTCTACCTGAAGCATTGTGTTAACAAAGTCATGACACGCGATGAGAAGTCCTTCAATGAACTGAAAAAGATTGGCGTTGTGACAGATGTATACCTCACAGCAGATACAGCATTTTTACTCCCTTTCGAAGAGATTCCACCACTATTCTCTGGTACATCAAAGGGCAATGTGCTGGTCTCGGTGAGTCATCAAGCTACCAGTAGAGCAACTGATGAACAATCCTACCTGGACATTATTTCAAAATTTATCAAGCAGGTAATAGACACATATGAAATCAGCGTTACCCTGTTGCCAAATGCCATTGTACCTGAAGATAATGATTTAAGGATCGCACAAAAAATTAACGATCTGGTTGCCAGTGAGAAATGCATACTTATCGATCCCACAGGTCTAACTGCCATGCAAATAAAGGGGGTTGTAGCGCAATCCAGTGTGGTGGTTGCCTCCAGATATCATACTGTCATTGCAGCACTCTCACTTGAGAAACCAACGATCTCCATTGGTTGGCATCATAAATATCGAGGTGTTCTGGGACTGTTTGGTATGGAGGAATGGGATATGCCCGTCGATAAACTTGAGCTGGACTCCCTCCAACAAAAATTTGATGAGCTCTGGAAACAACGCACTGCGCTATCCAAGACCATCGCTCTAAAGTTGCCCGAGGTCAAAAAAGATATCTATGACACTTTCAAACAGGTTTTGTCTTCAGTGCTTGAAAAATAGGCGAATTGATATGGCCGGTTTTTCACATTTTTGATATGAGTAGAGGAATATTTTTAAATAAATGAAACAATTCGTTAGAGCCGTAAAAATTACTGGTACCGGGTCATATCTCCCTGAAAAAATAATTACCAACGAGTATCTGGAATCCAAAATAGACACCAATGCTGCATGGATATATGAGAATCTGGGCATTAAAGAAAGACGGATCGCAGCAGAAAATCAGGCAACCAGTGATTTGGCCTCAAAAGCCGCCCTCAATGCCATTGAAAATGCTGGTCTTAAGGTAACGGACATAGATTTAATCATCGTTGCAACAGCGACACCAGATCGACTTGCTCCATCAACTGCAGCCATCGTGCAGGATAAGATACAGGCCTATAATGCCGTTGCATTTGATATTTCCGCAGTGTGCAGTGGTTTCTTATATGCAATGTCAGTTGCCTCCCAATATATCGCCACAAGTGTTTATGATAATGTTCTGGTTATCGGTGCAGATACCTTCTCCAGAATTACGGACTGGACCAGGCGCGATGCTGTTTTTTTTGGTGACGGTGCTGGAGCAGCAATTTTTTCTCATGGAGATGTGGATGAAGGCTTCCTGGCATTTCGACTGTATACTGATGGCAGGGGAAAATGGAACTATACGATTCCTGCAGGAGGATCAGAAATACCATCCACTCACGAAAGTGTGGAGCAAGGGCTGCATTATTTCCAGATGAACGGCCGCGAGGTATACAATACGGGCACCAAGGTTCTGCCAATTGCCATCAATCAGGTGCTTGCGGATACCGGACTTACCATTGATGATATCGACTATATGATTCCACATCAACCCTCAATTAAAATCTTGCAAAAAACTGCAGAAATTTTAAAACTTCCCTGGGAAAAGGTTTTGACCAACATGGATAAATACGCCAACACAAGTGGTGGTACGATTCCCATTCTTCTGGATGAATCAAATCGTAGTGGCAAGCTCCATGGTGGAAGTACCTTACTATTTGCTGCTGTTGGTTCTGGTTGGACCTATGGCGCTTCAATATTACGCTGGTCATAAATATAAAAACGAAAGATATCGCATGATTATTATTACCGGGGCATCAAAGGGGATAGGCAAATACTTGCTTGAGACATATCTGGACAGGGGAGATGAGCCAATTATTGGAACATACCTTAGTACTGTACCTCAACATCGTGTGGACAATTTTGTTCGAATTGATGTCTGCGATTCTACTCAGGTAGTTGAATTTGTTGAAAAAATAGCAGAGTCTGCCAATCACCTCACCCTGATTAATTGTGCAGGAATTTCATACAACGCTTACACACATAAAAGTGATCCTGATGAATGGAAAAAGGTGGTAGAGACCAATTTGTTTGGCAGCTACCACTTTATAAGGGCTTTGTTGCCCCTAATGCGTGATCAAAAATATGGTAGGGTGATTAACTTTTCATCCGTGGTGGCCGTTAAACCTACCCCTGGTATCAGTGCGTATTCTGCATCCAAATCCGCCCTTTGGGGTATGACAAAATCTTTGGCTATTGAGAATGCTTCGCTCAATGTAACCATCAATAACATAAATTTGGGTTATTCAGAACTCGGTATGATCAATACTGTCCCGGAAGAGTACAGGAAGAAAATTACTGCTCAAATACCAGCAGGCTTCTTATGTGAACCCCAGGATATTCTCTCAACGGTGGAGTATCTGAGAAATACAAAATATATAACAGGGTCATCTATAGATTTAAGCGGCGGACTGGTATAGCTCAACTCAGGGTAGGATAGTCGTCGAACCTAAGCTTGCCAGGAGTCAATAGAGGGATTCCCTCTATTCATCTCTTTCCATTGAGATTCTGTGAGATAAATCGTAATACCTTTTTTGGCTAATCTTTCTAGCTCCTTAAACACAGGAGCTGCATGCATCACCCATGAAGCTGCATTGCCAAATTTAAATTGTCGCATAAGACCAATTGCTGAAAAATGTTGGGTGAGCATTTCGTTTATCCACTCCGTATTTGGACTGCCAATACGTGTTTTAGATACCTCAGGATCAAATCGGGTAATATCACGCCTAACCGAATCCCCATTTGAGTCAATATATTTTGCTTCAAAAATAGGGGAGTGGACTTCAATTGGGAATGTCTCATCAGTATCCTCTATCACATGTGAAACTGCCATACCCACTGCAATTGTTACCCCTATACCAACAATCTGGGCATCCAATTCAACGATTCTCCCCAGGGGTGAATCTGTATGACTGATATTTGGATCTTTCCAATGATCTGAAAGCATATAGTCCATTTGCTTGCCGATTGCACATACTGAGGAAAAAGGGTGAGAGCTTCTTATGACACCTGGCCAGGTCCTGAAAACTTCAGTAATTTTTCCCATATGTGATTTCTGTGTGCGCAGGTCGATAATGCTCCCAGTTTTCATGCCTTCTTCAACGTCAGCTGCTGATCCATATGCAGGCATCAAAAGGGTGCCAGAAGGTTCAACGGTTTCCAGAAAACTTTTAATAATGGTTCCTGCACCACCATCCACATTGCCAACTTGTGACATGGCTGAGTGGACCATTAAAATATCACCTGCTCCAAATCGTGCTGCAGCAAGGTCGGATTTTAAATCGGCAAGCGATGATGCATCCATCCGGGCTCTGCGTAGATTCCGCACAATAGACCGTAAAGAACTATACAACGGGCGAATGGATTTGCGAATAGATAGAGGGATGAGCTTAGTGATCTGATTCATAACAGCTTATTTCTTTTCCTGGTTCAGATACTTCCCAGCTTCCTGGAATGTGATTGCTTTCAATTGTGAGCCATAGCGGAGTTCCATCTGCTGGTGAAATGTTTTAAATGCACTTAGTATTTTAGGATTCATTGATTTAGAATGGCAACTAATGGACACAAAGAGGTCCGAATTATTTTCTTGATATTGCTGGATGTATTGGGTAGCAACATCCACCATTAGATCGGGATCCTCTCCCAATTCCAGCAAATACCAACCATCTCTAACGATTTTAACCTCTTGCATGAGTTGCTTGGCCAGAGTGTTTTTCTTCGCGGGTGTATTACTCATCTGGATAGGATATCCCAACCGTTTACGTCTTTCGCGAAAAAGGAATGCCCCGATCACTTTTCTAAAAAACGCTTTAGCTAGATGCCATCTGGCTTCACCCTTTCTAAGGGCTAATACTGGAATCTCAAACACGCCGCTGTCTGCAGCCTCAGCTAAACCTGTGCTGGGAGAAATAAAATAATTCCCAAGTGATGGTACCTGGGTGAAGTCAATACGATTCACATCGGTCTCATAGGTCATTCCAGGAACTATTGATGAGTCAATAGTATATCCTGTTTGTTTGAGTGCGCTGAAAATATCCTCAGAATGTGGTTGGACACCATATCCACCTGCTCTATAGGCCAGACACTCATAGTTTGGGTTAATAGGGATCAATAAATCCTCTAAGTGCTTTTTTGCCTTTGTTAAGAGACCTACACAGAAATCACGTAAGCTGCTTCCATCCTCTGGAGACCAGTTCCCGATGAGAAATTTGACAGGGTCAACTTCGAAAGTTGTACTGCCATCCTTACCAAATGAAATTTCAGTTTCAAGCCAGTGGGGATGGATGTGGGTCTGAACGTCATGGCCACTCCTGATGGCCTGCACCAGTTGCTCTTCCACCAAATGCGGAAACTCAGTATAACCCAATTCACGATAGCGCCACAGGCAGGTCAGATCACAGAAGAGGGTCATGGGTACACCAAGTTCGTCACAAGATCGGAGTACATTTTCTGTTGTCTGAATCAGAACTTCGTTTTCGGGTAGGTAGTTCCCACCGAGAAACAGTTCATAGTCATTTGAATACAGAATGTATATCATTTTCTGAATCTCCACGTTGAAAATCACCGGCGTGATACTGACGAATTAAACTAAAAGGCTTGACCACTGGTAAAAGGTAAAAGGGAACAGCGGAGGATTTCCGCTTAAAAAATAATTCCTGCGTAGGTGGTGACCAGATACCCAAAATATGTGCAATCTAAAGCGAGTGGAAAAGCCCAACATTTACCACGATTTCAGGAATTATTTTTGTTATAAAAAAGAGTACTTAATTCTCTAATAATGCAGGTTAAGTTTAGACCATCGTATCAGATCAACCAAATTGCGGGGAAAATGTATGAGAACTCGGATTCCAATATGGGTATTACTAAATTTAATAACCACAGTATGGTTATTTGGTCAAAATCATGTGCTTCATCTCGATGGGGACGGGGATTATGTATCATTACCCTCAACAATTATTGAAGGGACTGAATTTACAATCGAGGGGTGGGCTTACACCAATGGAATTGGAGGTGGGCTGGACGGACAACATACTATTTTCACTCAGCGGGATTACTCAACAGGAACGGGTACATCAGCCATAATCCTGAATGCCGTAAGCCCCACTGTAGGAGATATGATACGGTTTAATATCAGAAGTACAAATGGACCAAATAATATTGTGGAGTATCCTGCCAGCGATTATGAAGAATGGCATCATTATGCAGGTGTTGTGAGCACAGATAGTGTGTTTCTGTACTTTGATGGCGAATTGGTTGATATTGTGGAAAACACTCAGTCAGGGATTTTTCATCAAAGTATTGAGCTAATTGAGATCGGCCGCCATTACCATTCATCCAGTTATCTTGCGGGTTTTTTTAATGGTTTCATTGATGATCTTCGTATCTGGGGGGGAGCACTGAATCGTCCTGACATATTAGATGCAAAACATGGCTTCATTCAATACATAGACCTTCCGCTGCTTGCACATTGGGACTTTGAATCGGAGGGGATGATCGATTTAACTCAAAATGGACATGATGGGATGCCCATGGATGATGCCCACATCATTGAGATGGAATTAAATAATATCGAATTTGGCTATAGTCTTTATCTAGATGGGCTGGATGATTATGTGAGTATCCCCAACCCGCTTATATATACAACAGAATTTACCATTGAAATCTGGGCAGCTATGTTGGGAACTGGTGGTGGTTTGGAACAACAAAATACGCTTTTTGCCCAGCGGGATTACGCAACAGAGACTGGTGCTGCATCCATAATACTCAATGCCAAAAATCCCACTGCCGGTGACATGATACGGTTTAATATCAGAAGTACCCAGGGACCAAACGATATTGTTGAATATCCTGCAAGGGATTATGCAGAATGGCATCACTATGCTGGTGTGGTAGGCCTGGATAGCCTATACCTATACCTGGATGGAGTATTGGTTTCGGCTGATGTGAATCGTCAGACGGGTGACTTTGATTATAGCATTGATCAGGTGGAGATAGGTCGGCACTTCCATTCAGTTCTTTACGAAGCCGGATATTTCTATGGGTATATCGACGAAATGAAACTATGGTCAATCCCCAGATCAGCTGAACAAATTCAAAATGATATGTTTGAGACTTTAACTGGAGATGAACCTGATTTGGCAGCTTACTATAACTTTGACAATCAAGTTGCAGAGGATCTGTCCGCGTGGGGGAATCATGGTGACCTGGTCAACGGAGCAGATATCATAGTTGCTGATGTGTCCCCAAACGCCTGCCTGACGAGAGGAGATGCCAATGGTGATGGAATTACAGACATTTCTGATTTAATCACCCTTGTCCAATACATCATTGGAAGGCCAGTCAACGATTTTAATGAAAGATGTGCGGATATATCCGGGGATGGCGTCATTAGTATTTCCGATATGATGGTTTTAATAGACTATTTGTTGGCAAATTAGCTTTGGTGTCAGAACTGTTAATCACTTTAATGATAATTGAGGTGTAATGGGGATTAAATATACAAAAATAATCTCCAGTATTAAGCGTCGACCGATTCTCAGCTGATAAATCATTTTCCATAAACCATTATGGGTTTAGCTTCGATGCAAATGAAGCTTGGTATGGACTCTTCTTGCACTGGAGTTTCCCTATCCTTCTATGAACCTTAACCATTCCGATGTATCGCAAGGACTCACTATGTTTTCAGAATTTATTCGCAAGGATATTAACAAGGCATTAGGAATATTTCTTCTCATTCTGCTTGCCTTATTCTCAACTGTTTTTTTCAAAGGATACATCTTTGGTGGAGGTGATACTACTGCAGCCTCAGGGATGACACGACAACTTAGTCTTTACCATACTGAGACGGGGGAGTATCCTCTATGGCAACCCTACATTTTTTCGGGTATGCCGGCTTTCAGCAGCATGATGTATACAAAGTGGGTCTACTTCCCCAATTTAATATTGAGTCTTTTTAATAAAATTGGCATGCCATCACTGTGGAGCATGCTGTTCCATTATCTCTTGGCCGCCATGGGTGTCTATGTATTGCTGAGGAGTCTTAAAGTGGGTTTCTTGCCAGCTCTGCTTGGCGGATTTGCCTATATGTTGACCCCATTTTTTATCGTTATGGTCTCAGCTGGTCATGGGTCGCAGATGATGACTGCTGCCTATCTACCCTGGTTGATTTACGCTACCAAAAGGATATTTGACAAACCCGACTTGAAAGGTTTGGTAATCCTGGCCATTGTGGCTGGTTTCCAGCTTCAGAGGGGACACGTTCAGGTCGCCTATTATGGATGGATGGCTATGGGCTGGTATGTCGTAATTGAAGTAATTTTCAGGGCCGTTGAGAAAAATTGGAAAAATTTTCAGCTCTCAGTCGGATATTTTCTGGGAGGTCTGATCCTGGGAATTGGTTTGGCGGCAGTCCTTTACATCCCTTCCCTGGCATATGTAGCTCACACAATTCGAGGTGGAAGCGCTAGCGGGGGACTAGAGTATGGTTATGCCACGAGTTGGTCCTTCCCACCCTATGAATTTTTAGCCCTCTTTTTCTCTGACTGGTTTGGATTTGGTGGTCAAACCTACTGGGGCGGTCGCACGTTTACCGAACATTCCGACTTCATTGGATTAACGCTCCTTATCCTTATGGTTGCAGCATTTTTTAATCGGGAAAACTTAAAGGTGAAAATATTTCTGCTCTCTACCATGCTGTTGGCCTTGCTGGTGAGCTTTGGCAGCTATTGGCCCTATCTGTTTGACGTGCTTTTCAAACTCCTCCCATTTTTTAATAAGTTCCGTGTTCCCTCAATGATTCTCATCTTAATGGAGCTAATGGTAGCCATTTTGGCCGGGGTTGGGCTATATACGCTACTCAACCTAGATGAGAAGCGACGGGCAGATTTGGTTAAGGGAATGCTTATCGCGACTGCTGTCATGGGTGGGCTCTTTGTAGTAGTACTACTTTTTAAAGGAATGATTACAGGGGCTTTTTCAAATGTCTTGGCGCAGTCACCAAAATACCATCCACAATTGAGTGTGGCCCGGATCGATATGTTTTACTCCAGCCTGATAAAAGGTCTGTTTATTGGAACTCTGGGGTTGGCTGTGATTTGGGCATATTTCGCTCAAAAAATTAAAGGCATGGTGCTTTCCCTAACCATGATTGCTCTGGTAATTGTTGAGCTGGGGCATGTTGATTTGCGTTTCACGAAAAATGCTGTGCCAAAAAAGAGAGTCCAGGCGGGAGAGCAAGAAACACCAGCAATTCGCAAGTTAAAACAGCTTACGGCAGAAAATCCTGGCAGGATTTTTCCTGTCCACATCTTGTTCGGGTCCAATGGCTGGGCCTTGCATGGCTTGGAGTCAATCGGAGGTTATAGTCCTGCAAAATTGAAAATACTCCAGGATTTTCTTAACGCGACCCAGATTGAACAAACATTCTTGCCCAAGTACTATTCACAAACTGCAAATGGCGCATCACCAAAACCCATTGGAGATGTTGATCCTGCTCTGAGGAAACGGCATCTGGATCTATTAAGAAATTTGAATGTAAAATATTTGGTTTCTCCGTATCCCATAAATGACCCGTTCTTCAAATTAATTGATCAACCCCTGCATATCGTCAGAGGACAAACCGCCCAGGTTATTATTTATGAGTTCACAGATGACTATCCCAGGGCCTGGTTCGTGCCAGAAATTGCTACGGTAAGTCATTCAACTGAGATGAGCTCAAAAATGGATACATCAATGGCGAGTCCAGATAAATTAGCCTATGTCCTTGATCCTGAGGGGAGTATAGAGAAAACCCAGTATGGGGTAGGTAACGTTGTAGTGGCGGAGCACTCCCTTCAATCACTCCAATTAAAAACAGATAATAATGAAGATGGTTTTTTAATCGTTAGTGAAGTGTACTACTCCGCCGGATGGTCAGTTTATATGGATGACAATTCCAAGTTGGAAATGTTTGCATCAAATGAATTGATTCGCGGTATTCCAGTCCCTGCAGGTCAGCACACATTGACATTTGTATATGAACCGCCTGCAGTTCGGGCTGGTTTTAGAATTACCTTCTTGTCAGCCTTTATCATTTTAGGCCTTGGTGCTTTTCTCATTTATAGAAGCAGGAAATATCCAGAGCAAGAGTAATGCGAGATTTCCGATCCACTACAAACATAAAACTGGGGCTCTTTGTCCTCAGCATTTTAATAATTATTGGATCCCTCTTATATACAAATTGGCTTGTCAGAGAACTGAAAGATGACAACCTGCGTTTCTTAAGCTACAATTCTAAATTATTGGCGAATGCGCTTTCTGCTGACCTGCAGAGTCAAGCCTATCTGGATGAGCAGCGCCGATTTTTGAGCTATAATGCGAATCTATATGCCACAGCCCTGACGGCGGATACACCCAGCATGGATTTCGCTTTTAACAAGATTATTCGCAATATCAGCTTTCCTGTTATTATCACTGTTATTGAGGATGGCCAACAAATCATATATGCTCATCGCAATGTCAGTATTCCCGATTCAATAGATGAAGCAAATTTACCCCCCTTTCTCTACCAGATCGTTGAGGCCATGGATGCTCAAAATGAGGCGATTCCTGTCAAATATCTTGATCAGGAAATCATGCGGGTTCATTTTGGAAGTATTGAGCGACCAAAATTTGAAGAAATCGTCGAAAATATCATGCGAGCAGTCAACTTTCCCATGATTTTGACCAAGATGAATGCTCAGGGGGATGTAGAAATTCAGAACCATACCATAGATCTTGGTGAAACCCTGGATTCAAAGGACAGTAAGCTGGTGCTTCAAATGGCGCTGCGGCGGATGGATTCAATAAATGACCCCGTTCCAGTTAAATTTGGCAATAAAACCGTCATGCTGATTCACTATGAGGATTCTGGTTTAATTCAGGCCCTGCGCTGGTTCCCTTTTATCGAGTTTGGGATCATGGGGGGATTTATCCTGCTGGGTTTTGCGGGTTTCCAATTTATTCGAAAGGCAGAACATCGGGGTATCTGGGTGGGGCTTTCCAAGGAAACAGCCCATCAACTGGGGACCCCTCTCTCATCGCTCATGGGGTGGATAGAACTCTTAAGACAAGAGGAGAATAGAGAGCAAACCAGCAAAATTGTAGAAGAGATGGATAGAGACCTTCAGAGACTGAATCAGGTCGCTGATCGCTTCTCAAAAATTGGTGCTGGCGTGAAACTAGAAAATCTTTCTATCAAGGAATTGGTAGAACCTGTCCTCGGTTATGTTCAGCGTCGCATCCCACAGTGGGGCAAGTCCATTGACGTGGAATTCGATTGTCCTGAAGATTATCGGGTTTTAGCTCATGCAGAATTGTTTGGATGGGCCTTTGAAAACCTGTTAAAAAATTCTGTTGATGCCATAAAAGAGGATGAGGGCATCATACAAGTCCAGGTGCTTAGACGCAGCAACTGGGTCCAGGTTCGAGTTCGTGATAACGGAGAAGGCATCCCACTGCGAGACCATAAAAACATCTTCAGGCCAGGGTGGAGCTCAAAAAAACGGGGTTGGGGTCTGGGTCTGAGTCTCGTCGAACGCATCGTCCGTGAATACCATCAGGGAGATATTTCTGTGGAGTCTGCTCCAGGGCAGGGCACCAGCTTTGAGATAAGCTTGAAAACACCGGCAAGTGCCTGAAAAATCTGGATTTTTTAACTGGGAAATTATGTTTGACATGCCACAGGGCGCCGTTTAGATTAGGTCGCTTTTTTGTGACCATAGATGGTCATAGATCCAGAATGAGAAGGAATAGAATTGAAAACGTATAATGTAAAAGCAAGTGAAATCGTAAGAGAGTGGTGGATTGTCGATGCAACTGATAAAACGCTCGGCAGACTCTCAACTACGATTGCTCAAATCCTGAGGGGAAAGCATAAACCAACATTTGTTCCCCACCTTGACAGCGGTGATTTTATCGTTGTTACAAATGCAGAAAAAATTCGTGTCACAGGAAATAAAGAAGAACAAAAAACTTATTTTCGCCATAGTGGCTATCCAGGTGGAGCTCGGTTTACATCCTTGAAGCAATTGCGCGAGAAACATCCAGAGCGGATTCTCGAACATGCAGTAAAGGGTATGCTCCCACATAACCGTCTTGGTCGTGCCCAGATCAAGAAGCTGAAAATTTATAAGGGTGATTCTCATCCTCATGAGGCACAACAACCAAAACCACTCGAGGTAGGCTAGTCCATGAGTACATCAACTACATTTTATGCCACTGGAAAACGCAAAAGCTCAATTGCTCGCGTTTATATGACCCCTGGCAAGGGCATTATTAAAGTTAACAATCGTGAGCTGGATGAATATTTCGGTCGTAAAACACTGAGGATGATTGTTCACGAGGCATTAGAGTTAACGGAGAATTCAGGTCGATATGATATCTCTATTAATGTTAATGGTGGTGGATTGTCCGGACAGGCTTATGCAATTCGGCATGGTATTTCACGTGCTCTGCAGGGTGATAATAATGAACTAAGGCCCGTGCTGAAAAAAGCCGGTCTGCTGACCCGTGATGCTCGTAAGAAAGAGCGTAAAAAATACGGTTTGGCCGGTGCTCGTAAAGCCTATCAGTTCTCAAAACGTTAAAAAGTTTTTTCAGGAGTTTTAATGCGCAATATTTCGCTAGAGGATTTACTCGCTTCCGGAGCCCATTTTGGTCATATGACCAGTAACTGGGACCCAAACATGGCTGACTATATCTTCACCAAGAAAAATGGTGTTCACATCATTGATCTGTACAAGACCATTGAACAGCTGAATAAAGCTGTTGATCTGGTAAGCTCGACAGTTAAAAAAGGTGGATCAGTTCTTTTCGTAGCCACGAAAAAAGCTGCAAAGACCGTTGTCGAAGAGGAAGCTGATCGCTGTGGTATGTTCCATGTAACTGAACGTTGGTTAGGTGGTACGCTGACAAACTTCATGACCATAAAAAAATCTATCAAACGCTTACATTTACTTGAAAAAGATGAAACCAGTGGCATTGCAGAGACCTTGACTAAAAAAGAGCTGCTGATGCGGACCCGTGAACGAAATCGTTTGCAGACACAGCATCGTGGTATCAAGGATATGCGCCGTCTTCCTGATGTAGTCATTGTTGTCGACGCAAAAAAAGAGACCATCGCTATTGCTGAGGCTCTTAGACTGGAAATTCCAATTGTAGCTGTTGTTGATACAAATACTGATCCTCGTAAAGTTGATATTCCGATTCCAGCAAATGATGACTCCATTCAGGCAGTTCGATTACTTATGGGAACCCTTGCTGATGCAATTCTTGAAGCAAAAGGCATTTCCAACGTAAAAGAAACTGAAGAAGTAACCGCTTAAGACCCGAAAATTTAAACCTGGAGAATATGTAGAATGGCTATAACAGCTGCTGCGGTAAAAGAGCTGCGTGATAAAACTGGTGTCGGCATGATGGAGTGCAAAACAGCACTTGCTGAAGCCGATGGAAATATTGAAAAGGCAATCGAACTCCTTCGTAAAAAAGGGATGGCAAAGGCTGCCAAAAAAGCCGGCCGCACCACCAAAGAAGGTCTGGTTTTCAGCTATATCCATGCTGGTGGTAAGCTTGGGGCTCTGGTTGAAATCGCCTGTGAGACTGATTTTGTTGCCAAGACTGACCAATTTTTGGAATTAGGCCATAGCATTGCCATGCATATTGCTGCTGCAGGTCCCGAGGTTGTCAAACGTGAGCAGGTTTCTACTGAAGCTTTAGATAAAGAGGCAGAAATCTTCAAAGTACAAGCCTTGAATGAAGGCAAACCTGAAGCCATTGTTGAAAAAATTGTGACTGGTCGTTTGGAAAAATACTATAAAGAAGTTGTTCTCATGGAACAGCCCTATGTAAAAGATCCAGAAAGAACCATTACTGATCTGCTAAATGAGACTATCTCATCCCTTGGTGAAAATATGTCTGTAACACGCTTTCAGCGTTTTGCAGTCGGAGAGTCCGTCGCCAGCGCAGAATAATCCTATAAAATATAGGCGGAAATATGTCAGCCGGATCGATCTACAAGCGTATACTCCTTAAACTAAGTGGTGAATCGCTTGCAGGTGATTCGGCTCTTTCTATTGATACACATGTCCTGGATCAGATGACCTCAGACCTCCAGGCTGTTGTAGACCTGGGTGTAGAGGTTGGCATCGTCATCGGGGGAGGTAACATCTTCCGTGGACTCTCTCAAAAAGCCAAAGATATGAATCGGGTTGCAGCTGACCATATGGGTATGTTAGCAACCGTGATCAATGCAGTTGCTTTGGGGGATGCCATTAAACGCAGGGGAATGAAGGCCAGTGTCCTGACAGCCATAGAAATGAATGAAATTGCTGCACCTTTCTCCCAGAGAAAAGCGATTCAGGAACTGGAATCAGGAAAAGTTGTCATATTTGCTGCAGGTACGGGCAATCCCTTCTTTACCACAGATACTGCTGCTGCCCTAAGGGGTGTCGAAATCGAAGCAGATGTTCTCCTAAAGGGAACGAGAGTAGAGGGTATTTATTCAGCCGATCCCGAAAAGGACCCAGACGCTGAATATTTACCCCATTTAAGTTATGATGAAGTAATGAATAAAAATTTGCGTGTAATGGATCAGACTGCTTTCGCGCTGTGTCGCGAAAATAATCTTGCGGTTCATGTCTTTAATATGGAAATTCCAGGAAATTTATTAAAAGTGATACAAGGCGCTGCCATTGGATCTGTAGTAGGAGGTAATCATGCTGAATGAGTTGTTTAAAGATGTCGATCATAGAATGAGTATGTCTGTGGAGCATGTCAAACATGAGTTTACTGGTTTACGTAGCGCCAGAGCCTCTGTGACCCTTGTAGAGCACATTAAAGTTCCCTACTATGGTAATCCAACCCCTCTGAATCAAGTCGCAAATTTAAGCGTTCCAGAACCGCGACTCATCGTCGTCCAGCCCTGGGATAAAAGTCTTATGGCTGAGATTGAAAAAGCAATCATGGCAGCTGATCTGGGCTTAAATCCAGCAAATGATGGGGTCAATATTCGCATTCCCATTCCTGCTCTAAATGATGAACGTCGCCAGGAGCTTATCCGGCACATGCATAAGCTGGCCGAAGAAGGTCGAGTTGGCGTTCGTAATGTTCGCCGGGATGCCAATGATCATATCAAAAAGGCTGAAAAGGATTCTGAGATTTCAGAAGACAATTCTAAAAGAGCCACAGCAAATGTTCAGGAAATGACCGACAAATATATCAAAGAAATTGATTCTGCGGTTAAGTCCAAAGAAGAAGATATCATGACTGTTTAATCGGCCACCTATTTTCCATTAAAAAGAGGCTGTCTCAAATTCTGAGACAGCCTCTTTTGGTATATAGGAATGTTTGGTTCGGAGTTCTCTAAAATGTCACGAGTAGTATCCATAGAGATTCATTTTCATTAAGGAATTGGATACAACCAAGGCAAACAGCTTAACTCCCACTTTTTTACAACGAAGTAAACGAAAAGAACGAATAGCCTTATGTAGATTCGTGTTCTTCGTCAGACTTGTCTATCAAAACCCATAGGGTGTAGATAGATTCGTTGTGAGAGTAAATTAAAGCCCTGGCGTGGTCCATATACTCAATTGGCACATCTTTGAAGTCAACTTTAGAGCGAGTTAACTCGGTTTTACCTGTATAATAAAAAAAGAGACCGCCCTTTTGGACAGCCTCTTTTTATTTTTGTGGAGCTGTGATTTAGAGCTTATCTGCGTTTTTCTCCAGATAAGATGCGACACCAGCAAAATTCTCCTGCATTGTGTCATCACCTTCCTGCCATCCAGCAGGACAAACTTCACCATGTTCCTGGTTAAAAGCAAGTGCATCAACCATACGCAGCATCTCATCAACATTTCTACCCAGGGGCAAATCATTGATTACAGCGTGACGAACAATGCCTTCCTCATCAATCAGGAAAGAAGCTCTCAAAGCAACATCGCCATTAACTGTGGTTTCTTCTTCACCATCTTCAGTTAAGACGGCTGCCGGTGTAGCTCCTTTGAGTACATCATATGATCTGGCAATTTTCTTTTCAATATCAGCAAGAATCGGATACTGAATATCACCGATACCACCTTTTTTAATCTCAGTGTTCTTCCAGCCAAAGTGGCTCCACTTTGAATCAACTGAACAGCCGATTACCTGCACACCACGCTTTTCAAAGTCTGCGAGACGGTGGTTAAAAGCTAGAATCTCAGTTGGACATACAAATGTGAAATCCAGGGGATAAAAGAATAAGACAACTTTTTTGCCTTTATAATCAGCTAAACTGATCTCTTTAAATGAATTATCGCCCATGATGGCGGTTGCTTTAAAATCTGGTGCTGGTCTTGTAACTAACATATGATTTATTTCTCCCTCTAGTTGTTTTGGGTTCACCCCATTTAATTAAGTAGTAATCATTACTGTTTAATATAGATTCAAACGATACGGCTGCAAGTGATTATTGAATGATAATCAAGGTAAAAAGGGCACTATTTCGTTTGGAATACTGCCATAGTGTTTGTCAAAATAATTATTTGATATTCATGGCTTATTGATGTAAACTCAGCCTATAATTGTACCATGCACCGCAAAAATTACCTATGAAAGGGTCGTCCATTGAATAGACACTTCAAATATTTATTTTCAATCTTGATGCTACTCCCAATCCTGCTCTCTGCCCAGATTCAGGATCGATATTTAGCCAGTACCGTAGAAAAATATTTTGCCAGGAATAGAACGGCTCCAACCATCATTTCCGCTGAGGTGGTTGATGATATTATGTACGGGAGAACGCTTAAAATCAGGATCCTGGGACATCGTAATAGTGAAAATGAAGATCTCGGATTCGCCTTCGGTGCCGCTGCTGCTGTTGCCAACCAGGCTACTAACCAACTTGATGCGTTATGGATTGAAATGGATGTGCGCTATAAAGCCGTGGAGACCACAGTTGCAGTCGCTCCAGCGCTTTGTAGCATTGAAGCCATCGTCCATAAAACACGGAGTTTTGGAGCGTGGTGGGAAGACTGCCTCGAAATATTGTAGCTTTACACATTAGTTGCAGCATTTCCTGTTGACCTTGTATTATGGGTCATCAATTATCAGGAATTAATGTGCTGCATAGTTGTTGCAGGTTGGAATGATCTTAACCCTCGTTTAGATTGTCGAGGTTTTTTTAATTATAGAGGAGTTTTAACATTATTATGATTGCAAACATTATGCTTATGGCATCCCCATCAGGCGGAGAAGCTGGAAACCCAATCTTGAGTTTCCTCCCTATTATACTGATGTTCGGTGTATTCTACTTTTTACTCATCAGACCTCAGACGAAACGTGCAAAAGAGGCTGAAAAAATGCGCACAGAACTCAAGAAGGGTGACCATATTGTCACCGCTGGCGGAATTCATGGCACCATCGAAGGTATCAAAGACAATGATATTCTTTTGGTGAAAACAGCTACTGATACCAAATTACATGTTGGAAGATCTGCCGTCACTACGGTGAAAACCAAATAGTTTCTATGGTGTACCAAATTCAAACCTACGGCAAGCAAGTCCTCAGGACAAAGACTGAGAAGATTCCTCAGATTGATGACGATTTGAGGAAAATTGTCGCCAATATGTTTGAAACCATGTATGCCGCGGAAGGAATTGGTTTGGCCGCACCACAGGTTGATAAATCCATTCGACTATTTGTTATCGATCTTTCTCCCATAGATGAGGAAGAGGGTAGACGAGTCTTTGTCAATCCCCAGATTATTGAGTTTGGCGATGAGAACGATGAGTACGAAGAAGGTTGTCTAAGCGTTCCTACCGTGCGTGAAATTGTTACCCGTCCAACCAGTATCAGAATTACCTATCAGGATATGAATGGCAAACACTTCGATGAAGAAATTGACGGTTACCTCGCCAGAGTCATTCAACATGAGTATGATCATCTAGAAAAGACACTTTTTATTGATCACTTGAGCTCATTGAAGAAATCACTTCTCAAGAAAACGCTTAAAAAGATTGCCAGCGGGGAAATAGAAGTCGAAGCATCTGAAAACTTTGAGCTCTAGAGTAGCCTGAGCACCCCATCAATAACAAGTGCTACTCATGGTTGGACTGGAACTTGAGCCAGCTGCCTGTCCTCTTAATTGAGGCAATATGGTCTGAAACATTATGAATAATTCAACACCATTAAAAGTAATCTTCATGGGAACGCCTGATTTTGCAGTACCTGCTCTCAAAGCCTTGAACGAGAGCCCCCACTCTATCCAGGCTGTTGTAACAGTTCCAGACAAGCAGCAGGGCAGAGGGCGGCGCGAGAGGCCTTCTGCTGTTAAATCAGCTGCCCTGGAATACAATCTGCCAATACTCCAGCCAGAAAAACTCACAGAGCCTGATTTTATTGAGACTCTCAAAGGATATGCCCCCGATGTGATTGTTGTGGTGGCCTTTAGAATCTTGCCCGAGGCAGTCTTCACCCTCCCCAAATATGGATCTTTCAATCTCCATGCTTCCCTGCTCCCCAAATATCGGGGAGCGGCCCCCATTTACTGGGCGCTTTTGAATGGGGATTCTGAAACGGGTCTAACCACATTTTTTCTAAAGCGAAAAGTGGATACTGGAAATATTATCATGCAGGCGACGACTCCTATCCTTCCAGAAGACAATCTGCATACTCTGTATACAAAATTATGTAATTTGGGTGCTGACCTGGTCGTGGAGACTACCAACCTTATTTCCATGGGTACCGCTCTTGCCGGTGAGCAGGACAATAGCCTGGCGAGTCCAGCTCCAAAAGTTACTTCAGAAACCCGACTTTTACACTTCGATGAAAGTGCTGAGCAGTGTCACAATCGAATCAGGGCATTTGCACCCACACCAGGTGCCTACACCTATCGAGATGGTGCTCTGCTTAAAATATTGTCATCCCGGAAGGTTGCAGGTCATGGGATTCCAGGCACTATTATTAACATATCAGACGATTCCTTTACAGTCGCTTGCCAGGAAGATGCGCTTGAGATTGTGTCCATCCAGCCCGAGAGTAAAAAAGCGATGGATGTAGCATCATATCTGCGTGGATATCCAATTGAAATTGGTGAAACGCTTGGCTAGTTCACCACGCGAATTGGCCTATAAGGCGCTTCTAGCAGCTGAGAAGGACCAATCAACAGGAATTGATGAGCTCCTCTCCACCTTTCTCCAGCAAGGTGAACTAACACAACAGGAAAAACGCTGGATTATGGAGCTGGTCTATGGTGTGACGCGGATGAAACTCCAGTTGGATGCCTGGATTGAGATGGCCTTTAAAGGTCGCTACCGCAAAGCTCAACACTCAGTTAAGAGTCTCCTCCGCATGGGAGCATTTCAGCTCAAATACATGCAGACTTCTGAACACGCAGCCATCAATGAAACGGTTGCCTTGAGCAGAAAGGTTAAACAATCTCAGGCCAGCGGGCTTGTGAATGCAGTTCTCCGTAAAATTCAATCACTGGAACTCAAAGATTTATTGAACCACTACGAAGATGAGATGGACCGATTATCCATTGAGACCTCACATCCTCAGTGGCTTCTGGAAAAATGGATATCCAGGTATCCACTTGATGAAGTGTCTGCCCTATGTAGCCATAACAATACGGCTCCCAAAACATGGATCAGACGAAATATTCAAATTGTAGGTGCTGAAGATTTTGAGTCTTTTCTGGATGGTTTGGATATAAAACATAAAAAATCAGATGTCTTAGATGTGTTCTACGAAATAGGAAGCGCCTCATCCCTGTTTAGCACAAAAGAATTTCATGGGGGATGGTTTTCATTCCAGGATCTTGCAGCTGGTCTTGTTGCATCCTTAATCGATCCTGAATCAGGGGATACCATAGTTGATGCCTGTTCAGCACCAGGTGGAAAAATGGCATTTATCTCTGAACTGTCTGGGGGACAGGCGAAAATAATCGCCTGCGATGCCAGCCACTCAAGATTGGCAAAAGTGCGGGAGAATATTTTACGGCTGGGGTTGAAACAGATTGAAGTACTTGAATTGGATGCGGCCGTTGCACCATTGCCAGCAGCCAACAAAATCCTCTTAGACGTACCTTGTTCTGGAACTGGGGTCTTAAATCGCCGTCCTGATGCCAGGTGGAAACGTCAAGCTTTGGATATCATATCTCTGACTGGTATTCAATCAAATATTCTCACAAATAGCTGGAAATATTTAGCACCTGGTGGTTTACTGGTATATGCCACCTGTACCCTGGAACCTGATGAAAATTGGGAGTTAATTGATTCGGTACTAGAACATTTAGATCAGGCCAGTGTTGAAGCTATTGAACATGAAAACCTGAAACCATACATTGATGAAAGAGGTGCGTTGTCTACATTACCGTGGCGTCATGATATGGATGGAATGTTCGCAGTAAAAATTAGAAAAGCGCTATGAAATTTATTAGAGACTATTTTTTCATTTTTATGGGTATCGGTATTGTGGCTGCACTGGCCTTCAATAATGTCATTCTACCCCTGTATGTGAACTGGAATAATGAGATTCGGGTCCCCAGTCTAACTCATACTGATCTGGATCAGGCCACCAAAATACTCAAAGAACGGACACTGGAATGGACCATTAAGGATACCATTTTCAGAAGAGATATTCCCAGCAGATTTATTATGGACCAGTATCCTGAAGCCGGTCAAATGGTGAAGGAAAACCGAAAAATTCAACTCACGATCAACCTGCCACCAGCAAAACTTGAGATGCTCGACCTTATCGCTTTTACAGAAAGACAGGCTACAATTGCAATTGATCGCCTGGGTTTGGTTCTGGTTGAAACCAGGAGAGATTCTTCAGATCTATACGAACGGACTGTTGTGATGAAGCAATCCGTGCTGGCTGGCATGCCTGTAGCTCCTGGTGATTCTATCGTAATCACAGTAAGTCTAGGGAAAAGAAATCTAAAGAAAACAATGCCTGATTTACGCAACAAAGGGCTGGACGAAGCCAGACGAATCCTGGAATCTGAAGGATTTACAGTGGGAAATGTTCAAACTACTGAAGATTCAGAATTACTGCCCAATACAGTTGTCTCACAATCAGTAGTTGCCGGAAGAGAATTTCCCCGAGAAAGAGTTATTTCAGTAGACCTTATGATTACGGACGGCTTCTAGTGGCAATCAATATGCGAGCTCAAATTTCACCCTCTGTTCTTTCAGCCGATTTTTCAAGACTGGGGGAGCAAATAAATTCTGTTGCAGCTAGTGGTGGGGAAGTATTGCATCTGGATGTCATGGATGGTCACTATGTTCCCAATTTGACCTTTGGACCTATTGTGGTCAAGGCCATCCGCAAAATGACAGACATGATTCTGGAAGCCCATCTTATGATTTCAGAGCCTGACCTTTACATTGAGAATTTTATTGAAGCCGGTGCTGATATTGTCCTGGTACATCCATCAACCTGTAACTCTGTTGAAGACACCTTGAAAAACATACGGTCGCTGGGGGCAAAAGCAGGTCTCGTTGTTAATCCTGATGAAAAGTTATCCCTGGTAGAACCCTATTTGGGTATCATGGATCAATTACTCATTATGTCAGTAGTGCCTGGTTTTGGTGGTCAGTCATTTATGCCAGAAGTTCTTAATGATCTCCCTGGATTGCGCCAGGCCCTTGAGGACCATGGAGTTTTGGTTGAAATTGATGGAGGCATCAACAAAACCACTATCGGTTCAGTATTGGATAAGGGAATACACCGTTTTGTAGCCGGTTCAGCCGTTTTTAATAAGCATGCCACTCCAGGGGAAAATTTTAATTTGCTTCAAAGCTTAGCCACTGCCAGTAAATGAGTTTATCCAAGCTTCAAAGTCATGAACTCATCCGCAAGGCTATTCATTTAAGCAGTAGCATTATCCCATTATCCTATTGGTTTCTGGGGGGCAGACATCTCACACTCCAGATAGTCATAATTCTTTCCCTGGGTTTTCTTACGGTTGATTTTTTACGATTAAAATCAGCAGAGATCGGAAAAGTGTTCATGCATATATTTGGATCTGCACTGAGACAGCATGAACAGAAAAATTTAACAGGAGCAACCTATGTCTTTACAGGTTCGGTTGTCGCTATCTTTCTATTCCCAAAAGAAATAGCTGTTCCTGCGCTTTTAATCCTATCCATATCTGATACCCTGGCAGCTCTGGTAGGAATACCATTTGGAAAGCATAAATTCTTGAAAAAATCGGTTGAGGGAAGTACTGCGTTTTTTGTCAGTACAACCACTATACTCATACTATTTTATCCTGAGGCTATTATCATTAATATTCTCATTGCAGGAATTGTTACGCTTGCTGAAGCCTACCCCATGCATCTGGACGATAATTTCCTCATACCCATTTTGTCAGGTACTTTATTAAGTTTCGCAAGTTTGTTATAGTTCGGTTCGGAATCCCAAAATGACATTTTTAAATCCTATCTTTCTCTGGTTTCTGCCACTCATTTCAGTTCCCATCATCATTCACCTTCTCGCCAAACGGAAAAGCAAGCTCATTGATTTTCCATCTCTGAAATTTTTAAAGCTATTGGAACAGGATGCACTCCGAAAATTCAATGTGAAGCAACTCATTCTACTCATCATTCGAACGCTGATGATCCTGCTGCTTATACTCGCCTTTGCCAGGCCTGGTCTTGATCGAACTGATGGGTTTAGATTGAACTCAGGTAGTATTGATCTGCTTGTTGTTGCTTTCGATAATTCAGCTTCAAATCAATCCAATTTTGAGAGGTATGATAGAACCATGCTGCAAGGATTTAGTGATGAGTTGAAAGCGAAGGGGTTTAAGGTAGTGTACTGCGGCTTGAATGATCTCGTACTCCATGAAAAAATGGATGAGATTACAGCGAAGTTTTCAGACATTTATGATGGCGACTTCATAGAGGCGTTTTCTGAGCAAATCGATTTGGAGCAGTATGAACGAAAATCTATCCTTTGGTTGGGTGATGGTCAGGATGCGCGCCTCGGAATGGAAGCCCTGGATGGGTGGAGTAAATATTTATTGCTAACCCCTGTGGTTAATGACGCTGCCATCAGCAATATTCAACTTCCTGGACAGGGAGTGCGTCTTGGTGATACATATGAAATTACCATCGATCTTGAGCGTTCACCCGAATTTCAGGAGGCGCTTAGTCTGGAACTTTTGATTAATGAGAAGAGACAGAATCAGCTTGTGGTTGAAGGCGGCAAAAATGCAACCCTCATGACAGCCCAGGTTGAAGAGGGTGGTTATCAGAGTGGCCGTTTGATCCTGACAACCGATGAATCAAGTTATAACAACGAGAGACACTTCATCCTACCTGCTGAAGGTACTATCCCGGTGCAAATACTGCGCTCAAAACAAATTCCAGATTTTTGGACGATTATTAAATCATCGGTTGAGGATCAAGAATTAAACCTGGATGTACGCGTTTTGGACTATGCCGAAATTGACAATGTGGACCTCAGTAGAGGTGGCACTGTCATTGTGGCTGATCCCAAATTGCTGGTCCAGTATAATTGGGATCGCCTGGAAACTTTCGTGAGTGGTGGTGGGCAACTTGTTCTGTTTGGAGATGGTGGCAAAGCGATGACCGAATTGCTGGGCTTCAAGTCTCAGCTGATTGAGGAAACCAATCCATATCCTCTGGGACTTTTCCTCACGGGCTCTGCAACAAAACTTTTTAACACATCTCCACTGCGTGAGATTATTAAGCAGGATAGGCTCAAGGTCTTCAAACGCTATAAAACGGATGGCGATGAATTGGGAGAAACGTGGGTTCGTTATCTGGACGATCAACCCTTCATGGGATCCAGGATGCTGAAAGAAGGAAGAATCGTGTGGTTCAACACAGACTTTGGGTTGAGTGCCAATAATCTACCGGTTCTAGGTATGTTCCCCACGCTTATTACCCAGTTAGCCCAATCTCAAGCTATCAAAACTCAAACTGAACTATACAACGCTATCATCGGTGACACCTTGAAATTTTTCCCCACGTCACAGGCTAATGACAACAGTCCTTTCAGTGTTCAGCGTCCTGATGGCACCACGGATTATCTGTCACCTGATGTGAATTATGTGCTTCACTACCCCAACACGAATATACCAGGTATCTACAAGCTGACACGGGGGAGGCAGGTATTGCAGCCCAGAGCAGTGAACATCTCAAGCCATGAAGCCCAGGCACATGGACCTGTTTATACATTTGGGGATACGGATATATTCGTAAGTTCTGTTGCTCCAGAGGTAACTGAGGAGATATTGGATCAAGGGTCTAACCTGGCTCTGTGGCCATTCCTTTTTTTACTGACATTCCTACTATGGCTGGCAGAAACCTATCTATCTAGAATTAAAGCGAATTGGCGGCAAAATGTTTGAAACCACTATAGAAAAAGAAAAAGCTCTGCTTGTAGGAGTTGTTCACGGTCAGCAATCAGTCTCTGATGTTGAAGAAAATCTGGCTGAGTTGGGACTTTTGGCAAAGACTGCTGGAGCCATCGTGAGTGGCGAGATCATTCAAAAACGCAATCAGGTTCATGCAGCGCTATATGTTGGGAAGGGCAAGGTAGAAGAAATTGTCGCCAAGGTGGAGATGCTCAAAGTTGATTTGATCATTTTTGACGATGAACTCTCTCCCGCCCAAACGAAAAATTTGCAAAAGCTGTTTGACAAAGCCCGTGTCATAGACCGAAGTGCTTTGATTCTTGACATATTTGTTCACCACGCCAGCAGCAAGGAATCAAAAACCCAGGTTGAATTGGCCCAACTTCAATATTTGTTGCCCAGGCTTACAAGGGCCTGGACTCACCTGGAAAGGCAACGTGGGGCTACTTCAACTCGTGGCGGTATGGGAGAGACACAGATTGAAATAGATCGCCGTCTTGTTCGGAATCGCATCTCCATGCTCAAGAAGGATTTGAAGAAAATTGAAACCCAGCGAGACACCCGACGCAAGCAACGCGAAGATATGTTTAAAGTTGCCCTCGTCGGATATACCAATGCTGGAAAATCTTCATTGATGAATCTTTTTTCAGATGCAGGAGTCCTGGTCGAAGACAAATTATTTGCCACCCTGGACACAACGGTACGGAAAATCACCATCCTTGACAATGAAATTCTGTTAAGTGATACCGTGGGATTTATACATAAGCTACCCCATCATCTAGTAGCCTCATTTAAAAGTACCCTGCAAGAGGTCCGCCTGGCGGATTTGATACTGATTGTTATTGATCTCAGTGATACCCAGTATGAGAAGCATTTGCGCACAGTTAACGAAGTATTGATGGACTTGGGTGTGTCAGAGAGTCAGACCTTGACGGTCTTTAATAAGATCGATCTCATCACAGCTCAGGAGACCCTTTCAGGCGCGCTTAAGGAGCACAGCGATGCGGTTCCAGTTTCGGCCCTGCGACAGGTCAATATTAAGCAGCTCGAAGAGAAAATTATTGAAATCAGGCAAAGTGGCTATGTGATAGAGACTCTGAAATTAGATCATTCACAGCAAAAATTCCTGGCTTCTCTACATCGAACAGCAGAGGTCCTCAACATTGAATATGAGGAGGATTATATCCTTGTAGAAGTCCGGGTAAGAGCCAGCGCACTTGATCAGATCAGAATAGAAACTCAAAACAGGTCCGCTCAATAGTGAAAGCACCAAAAATAGGCCTCGTTCTTGGGAGCGGCGCCTCCAGGGGCTGGGCACATATCGGTGTTATTGAAGCTCTGGAAAAACACGGTGTGCAGGTGGGTGTCATTACTGGAGCCAGTGCAGGTTCTTTTATTGGGGCTGCCTATGCTGGTGGAGGTTTGGATCAGGTCAAAAAGTTTGCCCTGGATATGGATTGGAAAGCGGTTCTGTCCTACCTCGATCTGGCTTTTCCTCGGTCAGGTTTTATTGAAGGTCATAAAGTGGCTAAACTCATCGAACTTTTTACCAAAATTGATAAATTTGAAGACTTGAAGATTCCCCTGATCATGGTTGCCACAAATATGTTCACCGGGAAACAAGTCACCCTCTCCAAAGGGAGTATCAATCAAGCACTTCGGGCCAGCATGGCAGTACCAGGCTTACTGACTCCAAAATTAATTAATAATGAATGGCTGGTTGATGGAGGCGTTGTTAACCCTCTGCCGATTGATGTTTGCAGGGATGCCGGTGCTGATATCGTGATTGCTGTAGATATAAATTCTGAACGGACGGCCAACAGAAAGCATCTTCCCCAGGATGCAGACTGGGTCAAAAACGCAGCAGAGATGGAGAAAAAGAGGTTAGAGGTTATCAAGTCCTGGACGGACAAATTTGGATCAACGGGCAAATCCTTAGGCTCAAAAATTGATCAGTGGTTTACCAGGGAAGCACCCTCACCTCACATTTTTGAAGTGCTTGGATCATCCTTAAATATCATGCAAAAGAAAATTGAAGCCATGAATCTTCAGACCCATAAACCAGATATCCTATTGGCTCCACGATTGGGCGATATGCATTTTTTTGACTTTGACCATGCCGAACGAGCCATCAATGAGGGCTATAAGTGCTGCGAGAAGTCAATTCCGGATATTTTTGAGAAAATAGACGATTATTACCGAAAAAATTGAAATACACCTTCTAAAATTACCCTTCAAAAAAAATATTTTTTTAAATCCAGCATTTAACTGAATAATCTTTTGCTATTCGAACAGCAAGGCACTTTATTTGCACTTCTCTTCATTGGAGAATGAACGTAAGAAAGTGAGCTTGATAAATGGCAAATGAAGTAAATAGTAAAAAGGCTCTTGAGGTCCTGAAGGAGCAATATGCTGATAAATTTGTTTCCATAAATCGAGCGCTTAAGGCCATTCACAGGGGTGACAGAATATTTGTCCATACTGCCTGTGCTGAACCCCAATATCTTATCAGATCTCTGGTTGAATATATTGAAAGTGAACCCAAAGCAGTTTTTGATGCTGAGGTTGTCCAGGTCTGGTCTCTGGGGTTAGCGCCTTACACCCAGGAGAAATACAAACACAATTTCAGGCACAACTCTTTCTTCATCGGTAGTAGCACCAGAGCCGCTGTGAATAGCGGGCTGGCCGATTACACACCCATATTTCTCTCAGAGATTCCCAAACTTTTCCAGAGAGGACATGTCCCAGTAGATGTGGCTCTTATTCAAACCTCATGTCCAGACCCCCATGGATACATGAGTCTGGGGATCAGTGTAGATATCGTCAAAGCTGCTACGGAGAAGGCTCAGACCATTATCGTTCAAGTAAATCCCAGAATGCCTCGGGTTCATGGTGATGGATTTATTCACATATCAGATGTTGATTATGTTGTTTACCATGAAGAACCCCTGCTGGAATATGAAGATGAGCTTGATGACGAGGTGGCAGACAAAATTGGAAAATACGTCGCAACTTTAATAGAAGATGGTAATACTATTCAAGTTGGCTATGGGTCTCTGCCCAATGCTATTCTGGCAAATCTTGGTGAGAAAAAACACTTAGGTGTGCATACGGAGCTCCTGGGGGATGGACTGGTTAAATTGATGAAGTCAGGGGTGATTGATAACTCCCAAAAGACTATTAACCGGGGTAAAACCATCGCCACCTTTAGCATGGGGTCAGCCGAAACTTATGAGTATCTCCATGACAATCCCTTTATTGAGTTTAAAACAGTTGATTATACCAATGATCCCAGGGTGATTGCTCAGCATGAAAACATGACTGCCATAAACTCTGCCCTGGAAATTGATCTCACTGGTCAGGCAACAGCAGAGTCGTTGGGAAAAGTGTTTTATAGTGGCATTGGTGGTCAGGCGGATTTTATGCGAGGGGCAATACTAGCCAAAAAAGGAAAAACCATTCTCACCATACCCTCTACTGCAGATCATGGAGAGGTATCTCGTATTGCTCCATTTCTCAAGGCGGGAGCAGGGGTAACCCTCAATCGGGGTGATGTTCACTATGTGGTCACTGAATATGGCATAGCATATCTGCATGGGAAAAATATTCGAGAACGCGCCATGGAATTGATTTCCATTGCCCATCCAAAGTTCAGGGCAGAGTTGATTCGTAAGGCCAAGAAACGGAATCTGATTTATCAGGATCAGGCTTTTATTGCTGGTAAAGCAGGGGAATATCCTGAAAAAGTTGAAACTTACAGAACCACTTCAAGTGGATTAGAGGTTTTTATTCGTCCTGTTAAAATCAGCGATGAACCTCTTTTGAAAGAATTTTTCTACTCGCTTTCAGATGCCAGCCTGCAACGAAGATTTATTTCTGAACGAAAAGATATGCCCCATGAGAGATTGCAGGATTTCGTGGTGATAGACTATACCAGTGAGATCATCCTCCTGACTTTTACTCAAAAAGATGGTGTGGAGCAATTGGTTGGTCTGGGACAATATGCCATCGTTGGCTCAACTCACACTGCTGATGTTGCTTTTGTGATCAGAGATGATCATCAGGAGTTGGGGATTGGCAAGGAGTTGTTGAAATACCTGACTCTGTTAGCCAAGAAACAAGGTTTACTTGGATTTACAGCAGACGTAATAATTAGTAACGCGCGAATGATGGGCTTGTTTGAAAGCATGGGCTTTGACGTGCAAAAACATATTTCAGATGGAATGTATGAAATGAAAATGACATTCCTGGAGAGTAAGTGACAGTGGGAAAACCTGATATAAAATATTTGTTCGAACCAGAATCCGTAGCGGTGATTGGTGTCAGCCAGGAACCGGGCAAAATCGGCTACAAAATTCTGGAGAATATGCTTTACGTTGGTTACAAGGGAGATATATATCCTGTAAATCCAAAGGGCGGGCACGCTCTGGGATATGATATTCTCAAGAGTATTGAAGAGGTTGAAGGTGATGTTGATGTGGCGGTTATCGCTATTCCAGCACGCTTTGTCTACGACGCCGTGGTGAGTTGTGCCAGGAAGCATGTAAAAATGCTGGCAATCATCTCTTCTGGATTTTCAGAAATTGGGAATCTTGAGGAAGAGCAGCGTGTGGTGGAGTATGCACGAGCCCATAATATGCGGATATTGGGTCCCAATATCTTTGGGCATTATTCTTCAAAGGTGGCCCTGAATGCTACTTTTGGTCCCCGAGATATTCGCGAGGGAAATGTGGCCATTATCACCCAGAGTGGTGCCCTGGGGATTGCCATGATCGGCAAAACAGCCGTCCAGAATATTGGTTTATCATCGATTATTTCGGTGGGGAATAAAACCGATATCAATGAAGCAGACCTGCTTGAGTATCTCATCACTCAGAAAGAGACCAAAATCATCCTGATGTATATCGAAGGTATACAGGAGGGTGAGCGTCTGGTTGAGATATTAAAACGCGCAACCAAGATGAAGCCCGTTATTGTGATCAAATCAGGTCGCTCCAAGCGAGGTGCCGTTGCAGCTGCCAGTCATACCGGTTCACTGGCTGGCTCAGATAAGGTTTTTGATGCGATTATGCGTCAGTGCGGTGTTCTTCGAGCCGAGAGTATCCAGGAGGCACTTGAATGGAGTAAATTTCTTTCACATTCAGCAGTACCCCTGGGTCCCAATGGCATCATCATTACCAATGGTGGCGGCGTGGGTGTTATGGCCACTGATGCCTGTGAAAAGTATGATATCAAGCTCTATGATGATCAGGATAAGTTGAAGGAAACCTTCGAAAGTGTAGCCCACGGTTTTGGGTCAACAAAAAATCCAGTGGATATCACTGGAGAAGCATCCAAAGCTGATTATGTGAAAGCACTCCAAGAGGCTCTGGTTGACGATTCCATTCACTGCGTCATGGCACTCTATTGCGAAACAGCCATGATGAATTCTCAGGAATTGACTGAGATGATTGATGAAATGTATGAGCAGTATCAAGCCAAGGGCAAACCTATCACCTTCTCCGTTTTTGGTGGTGAGCTCACAGAAATTGCTATTACTGCCTTACACAAAAACAACGTTCCTGTTTATCGTGATGTCTATGATGGTGTGTCCTGTATGGGCGCCATTCAGTCCATACGGAAAGTTCAGTCCATGGAAGCAGAAGAACCGGTTACAGCTGAGATAGACGTAGAGGCCATCAATACACTCATAGATGGTGCCCTGGCAGATGGAAGATCATTCCTCCTGGCAGAAGAAGGGCAAGGCTTATTAAATGCTGCTCAACTCCCCGGTCCTCGTGGTGGTGTCGTCCAATCTGTTCAAGCCGCTGTCAAGCTTGCTGATGAAATCGGATATCCAGTTGTTATGAAAGTGGTATCCAGAAACATCCTCCATAAAAGCGATGCTGGAGGTGTGCTTCTCGATCTGGATAATCCGGAAGAAGTCATCGATGGATATCAGACCATTATTCACACCTGTAAGGCCAACGTGCCCGATGCCATTATTGATGGTATTGAAGTTGTTGAACAACTCACTGCGGGTACAGAAGTTATTCTTGGCGCTCGCAGGGATGCTAATTTTGGAACCACGCTCATGTTTGGTTTGGGTGGGATATATGTTGAGGTGATGAAAGATGTCGCTTTCAGAGCCGTTCCACTTTCGAACAGGGAAATTAGATCAATGATTAAAGAGATTCGCTCATATCCACTCCTCTTGGGAGTAAGGGGTGAAGCTCGCAAAGATATTGAAAGTATTATTACAGCCCTGGAAAAGGTTGCCAGCCTCATCAGCAAGGTACCCAGGATTACTGATATTGAAATCAATCCCATGGTCGTCTATGAACAAGGTTCAGGCGCCCGGGCTGTGGACATTCGTGTATTATTGTCTGATGATAAAAAGGATTCACCCCAATGAAAAATATAATTGTAACATCCATTCGGAAAGATGCCGGAAAAACAAGTGTCATTGTTGGCTTGGCCAAAAACTCCTCTAAGAAAATGGGATATTTGAAGCCCTTCGGTGACAGGCTTCTGTATCGCAAAAAACGTCTTTGGGATTTTGATGCCGCCGTATGTACCACTGCTATGAAAGCAGAAGAATCACCTGAAGAAATGAGTATCGGTTTTGACCATTCCAAGCTGAGATTCATGTACGATGAAAAAACTACTGCCGCCAAGGTGCGCGAAATTGCTGCCCGCAATTCTCAAGGCAAAGATATTATGCTCGTCGAGAGTGGCAGTGAACTCACCCGAGGATTATCAGTGCATCTTGATGCCATCTCCCTGTGCAATTATTTAGACGGCGAGCTATTGGTTGTATTAAGTGGAACCAATGATCAAATCGTGGATGATGCGTGTGCACTCAGAAAGACCATTGATCTGGGAGGGGTAAAGCTGGCAGGTGTCATCATCAACAAGGTTCATGATGTGGAAGATTTCAAGGCTGTTTACAGCGATCACTTTAAGGCTTTGGAACTGCCGGTATTGGGCGTGATGCCCTATGCAGAGAATCTCACCAAACCTTCCATGCGTTTTCTGGCCGATCTTTTCTTTGCCAAGGTATTGGCAGGAGAAAAAGGGCTGAAAAACACCATCAAGGATGTTTTTGTAGGTGCGATGTCTGCTGATGCTGTCCTGCGGATGCAGCGATTCAACAAGGAGTCAAAACTGGTCATCACCAGTGGTGACAGGAGCGATATGATCCTGGCTGCCCTGGATACGCATGCTGCTGGTATTATTCTCACCAATAACATCCTTCCTCCTCCAAATATTCTGGCCAGGGCATCCGGGACAAATGTGCCGCTCTTGCTGGTAGCCCAGGACACCTTCCAGGCTGCCAAAAAAGTGGACAATCTGGTTTCCCTGCTTTCCAAGGAAGATGATGAGAAGATGGAACAGTTGAGGTCCATGATCAAAGATCATGTTAAAGCTGTGACCATTAGCTAAGCTTTTTGAAGATGTGAACTAAAAGGCAATCCTCAGAGGTTGACTTTTTTTTGGGTACCAACCGACCCAGCGCATGCTTCGAGTTCCGCTCACGCTGTTCGCGCCTCAGCAAGACGCACTGGCACTGAATGCGGATTAATCCTGAAGATCGTGATAAATAATTCTGTCATCCTGAGGTGCCTGAAGGGCAGTCTCGAAGGATTAGGGTACAATTGTAAGAATCATTTCCGCCAGCGCATGCTTCGAGTTCCGCTCACGCTGTTCGCGTCTCAGCAAGATGCACTGGCTTGTCGACATGGGTGCTGGAGATCGCCGTGGTCGTTTCACTCCCTCGCGAAAACTGTAGAGGAAATACTCCATTTTATTATGTGCTTCTACAGACCAAACACATCACTTTTTTAGCAGAATATCCTTTGCCACTCCCCATGACCGATTATTATTGGGACTGTCAATTCAAAGCGTGAGAGAACAGAAATGAAGAAAATACTAAAATTTGGGGGGTCATCCGTTGCCGATGCAGCCTGCATCCAACGCGTTGCTCAAATTATTGCCAATGCTCACACCCCCGGTAGTGAAATTTATATCGTCCTATCCGCCATGCAAGGGGTCACCGATGCCCTGATAAAACTAGCCGGGGATGTCCGGGACGGTAAATTTTTAGCCCCTGCCTTGCAATCTCTCCTGGATAAACATGAGGGCGTCATGTTGCAGTTGGGTCTGGACACCGATATGGAACTGGTGTCCTCCTTCAGACAACTCTCTACTGACATGAAGGAACACCTCCCACGCTGCCCGGGAGCCAGTGTTGATTTTAATATGTGGAAGGATGTTCTCCTGGGATTTGGCGAGTTATTATCAGCCAGGATTATGAGTGCCTACCTGCGGAGCAAACTCATCGATGCAGAACTGCTAGATGCTCGCAAGGTTGTCATTACAGACAGCAATTATGGCAATGCCTATGTCCACTACCAAAGGTCCTATGATCGTATCAGAGAGTATGTGTCCAATCATGGTCGTCTCCAGGTGATTACCGGGTTTCTCGGTGCCAATGAATATGGGAACGCCACCACACTGGGCCGCAGTGGCTCTGATTATTCTGCCAGTATTTTTGGGGCGGCCCTCAATGTGGATCAAATTGAAATCTGGACAGACGTAGATGGTATCCTCACGGCCAATCCCAAGATTGTTGATAAGACCGTCCCCATCCCAGAATTAACCTATGAAGAGGCCATGGAGCTGGCTCATGCTGGCGCAAAGGTCATTTTTCCTCCCACCATGATACCTGCCATGTATAAAAGGATTCCCATCGTTGTCAAAAACACGTTTCGTCCTGACCAGCCGGGAACCCGCATCTCACCAGATCGGTCACTGCTGGGGAAAATTACGGTGGGGCTTTCATCTGTTTCCAATGTCTCATTGCTCCGCATGCAGGGAGCAGGTATGGTTGGGGTGAAGGGGATTAATGCCCGTCTGTTTACCTGTCTGGCCGACAAGGGGATCAGTGTCATGCTGGTGTCCCAGGCCTTTAGCGAGCACTCCACCTGTTTTGCTGTAAAGCCGGAGGAAACGGATCTGGCTTTGATGTGTATCGATGATGAATTCGAGAAGGAGCTCAAGGCCAAATACATTGATTCTGTAAAAGTGCAAAACGATATGTCATTGGTGGCTGTGGTAGGTGAAGGCATGCAGCACACACCGGGGATTGCAGGTCTGGTGTTTCAGGTCCTGGGCCAGGAGAAAATCAATGTGGAGGCCATAGCTCAGGGGTCATCCAAACGGAATATTTCCTTTATTGTCCATGATAGCGAAGCCCAAAGGGCCATACAGAGGCTCCATCAGGTTCTTTTTGAGAGGGCAGAGGCATGATTAAAATCGCAGTGGGAGTTTTGGGTGCTACTGGTGTCGTGGGACAAAATTATGTGCGTCTTCTAACCAATCACCCCTGGTTTGAAATCAAGGATCTGGCGGCGTCACCACGCTCAGCTGGAAAAACCTATGGGGAAGCAGTGGGGGAGCGCTGGTTGATGGAAACCCCTATGCCTGAGGGACTTAAGAACATGCCGGTGAGAGATGTTACTGATTATGGAACCATTCCCGGGGACATAAAATTATTCTTTTCCGCCACAGAGCTGGAGGACAAGCAGGCCACCCGTGATTTTGAATTCGCTTATGCTTCAAAGGGATATCCTGTGGTAAGCAATAGCTCCGCAAATCGGTGGACACCGGATGTCCCCATGATCATTCCTGAAATTAATGGTGATCATCTTGAGATTCTTCCTATACAGCAAAAAAATAGAAATTTTCCCAGAACTGGATTTGTGGCAGTAAAGCCCAACTGTTCGGTTCAATCCTATCTGGTAGCCATTCATGCCCTTCGTGAAGCTGGCTATCCTGTTGAGGAGGTGCTGGTGAACACGCTTCAAGCGCTTTCAGGAGCTGGATACAAGGGTCTTACAGAACCAGAGCGCAGAATCACTGTCAACCCCCTCATACCAGGGGAGGAAGAGAAGACTGAAAAGGAACCCTCGAAGATTTTAGGATTGTTTGAAGACAATCAAATAATTCCAGATTATTCAATGGATATGTCCGCTTTATGTACCCGGGTACCCGTCGTTGATGGGCACACCGCCCTGGTTTATCTGAATTTCGCTGAAGAAATACCTGCTTTGGAGACTATTAAGAAAATTTGGTCAGAGTTCACAGCAGAACCACAGTCATTGGGTTTACCATCTGCTCCTATGCCTCCAATTCTAGTTATGGAGGAAGAAGATCGTCCTCAAGTTCATCTGGATGTTAACAATGGAGATGGGATGGCTGTGACCATTGGTCGTTTGGCTGAAGATAAATTTTTTGATATCCGTTTTGTGGCCCTTTCGCATAACACCATCCGCGGGGCTGCTGGTGGGGCCATTCTTACTGCTGAGCTGTTGGTAGAGAAGGGATTTGTTTAGCATTTTAAAACCATCCAGGCAGTGATTCGAATCCCCGCCTAGATCAGTCCATAGATAGTATCAATTTTTATCGAGTCAGGTATTGACTTCATTCCACGATGGACAAGCTCAGGGTTGTTAGTCTACTCCCGTCGCTAAAGCTCGTTTCGATTCAAACCCTGATTCAGAAGGATATATGCATTGAGGGCTCCAGTAAATGGTCGGGGCAAGCTCGAGAATATCAAAATGCTATGACATACATTTCTATGACCTTATCGTCCGATTAATCTGATCATCTCGCGGGGAGTCACAATTATAGATCTAATTTAAAGGAAAATAGTCCTTAGAAATCAGACTTTCCATAAGCAATAACCACAATTGTCAATTACATTGACTTCGATTCATGATGTACAAGCCATACTATCGAGGGAAAGAACATGATTGTTAATACAGCCGGCAGCCCAGGCGAGTATGACGTTCAGAGGGCTCAACGATTAAGAATGCGTAGATTTCTCATGGCAGTGGGAACATATATAGTCGCCTTCATGGCCACCTTTCTGGTCACTCGCCTGGGAATAGGTCAATTAAGCATGACCCAATGGCTTATACTCTTTGGGCTGGGGCTATGTGGTCCAGGTCTGATTTTCCTCATGTTTTATACCGGGGCTAATTTGCGTTTTTCAGAACCATCCCTGACCAGGGAACAAATCATATTCTCCGCAATATTTGCAGCTGTGCTTATGTACTGGATACCAGCAGCTCGGCCATTCGTGCTTCTGTTTATGCTACCCCCTTTCAGCTTTGGAATGTTGAGCCTGAACCTTCCACAGTATCTCGTTGTTGTCGGCTGGATCCTGGGGATATATGCAGGACTCCTGGGTTTGGAGTTTTACCAGGAACGTCCTGGATTCGATATTAATTACGAGTTGGTCCTGTTTTTTCTGTTCAGTCTTTTGCTGCTCTGGTTTGCCTTTTTCGGGGGATTTATATACAAGATAAAGCGACGACTCCGCTCACAAAAGGTGGAAACCCAAAAAGCCCTTGATCTGATAAAAATCGAAATTGCAGAACGGCGACGCACTGAAAAAGCTTTGGCCGAATCAGATAGTTTGCGAGAATTGCTCCTGGATATCATTACACATGATCTAAAAAATCCAGCAGGGGTAATCTTAAGTCTGGCAGATCACGCACGAACCAACCTACCGAATAACAAACTGATTAATGAGATTTATGCCAGCAGTGATCGCCTGCTAAAAATCCTGGAAAATACGACAATTCTCAGCCAGGCTACCTTCGGTGAAAAGATTCCGCTTGAAAAATTGAATATCAGTAAAATTCTGGAAGAGGTTGCCAGTGAGTTTAACGCCAGCCTACATGATGCCGGTATGATTCTCACAATAGATGTTCCCCAGGACGTGCTTATATCAGCGAATCCGATAATTGCTGAAGTTTTAAAAAATTATGTCAGCAACGCCATCAAATACGCCCGCGATGGTAGCAAAATAATCATTGAAGCCCATTTCGAAGAAAATGCAGTGGTGATTGCTGTGAAGGATTTTGGGAGCAGCATCCCTGAGGATTTACGTGAGTTTGTGTTTGAACGTCAAGCCCAACTCGCTGAGGGCGAAAAACAGGGCAGGGGATTGGGTCTCGCCATTGTTAAACGTATTGCCCAGGCGCATCATGGGGAATGTTGGGTGGAGCCAAACAGACCTCGGGGAAATAGCTTTTGTTTGCGATTACCCCTTCATGAAAAAAAGCAAACGTAATGCTTCTCACCATGGCGACACTTTGACTCATTAAATGTGGGAGTCCTGTCTACGATGAAACAGGTGTCAAATGGTCTGCTGATAGCTGCTTCAATGCAGAGGGTGTTGGTAGCCGTTGACTCACCTTCTTTCTGCTAGATGAATCTTCGCTTTAAATTACTAGTGGATCCAACATACAAATAAATCAAAACTCATTTTTTTTCGAGACCTTGCCGACGAATATCCAAATCATGTACCATGCTTCGTTAGTTATCCACATGACTCATCCCTCTGAGAGAAAATCATTTTATCCTTTAATATACTGAGAGAATCATTCTATATTAAAGGCAGGCTATAATATGGATAGAAAGAGTGTATATATTAAAGGTAAGGTGAACGTTGAGTAATATATCAAATAGTGAGATCGAATCCACACGGACCGGTAGGTATATTCAACAGGATAGTGGATATAAAGCCTTCATCCCTGCACCGTTATCGCCAAACCCACAAATAGACATCTCTGATGATCTTCAAGCTAAATTATCTGAAGCTGAGAATGTGTTAAGCAGATTAGACGCTTCTATCCAGACTTTGCCGAATCCGGATTTATTCGTTTTTATGTATGTACGGAAGGAGGCAGTGCTCTCTAGTCAGATCGAGGGAACTCAAAGCTCTCTTCACGATGTCTTAGCTGCTGAAGCTCAAATCTTGGATCCTTATCGACCGCGAGATGTTGCGGAGGTCATCAATTACATAGATGCTATGAATTACGGAATAGATCGACTTGCCGAGCTTCCTGTCTCCGTCCGTCTCATTCGAGAGATCCACGCTCGACTTCTTGCGGGCGTGAGGGGCTCTAACCTTACTCCCGGTGAATTGCGTCGCAGCCAAAACTGGATTGGACCAGCTGGGAGTACCCTTGCACAGGCAAGTTTCATACCTCCACCACCCCAAGAGCTTGTGCAAGCCTTAAGCGACCTTGAGCACTTTTTACATGCGGAGGATGAAATACCAACCCTGATAAAGATAGGGTTGGCTCACGCCCAGTTTGAAACTATTCACCCTTATCTTGATGGGAATGGGAGGATTGGGAGATTATTGATAACCTTTCTGCTGTGCGAGCAAGGTTTGTTAAAGAAGCCAGTTCTCTACCTGTCATATTACTTCAAGTATCATCGTCAGGCCTATTATGATCATTTGCAGGCCATTCGTCAGCAGGGGGATTGGGAAGGATGGCTGGTCTTTTTTCTGGATGGCCTGGCACAAGTAAGTGTTCAGGCAGCGGAGACGGCGAGAAAAATTACAGAACTGCGGGAAATGCAGCGATTTAAGATTATGGAAAACTTTGGACGCGTAGTTGGAAACGGTTTAAAAGTGTTTGATTATCTATTTCAGCATCCATTGGTTTCGGTTGAACAGGTCAAAACGGTAACAAATACCTCTTTCCCTGCTGCAAATGAGCTTATCAAGAAATTTGTTGAAAGTGAGATACTTTCAGAAATTACCGGGAATAAACGTCATCGCCGATATCAATACACTGCATATCTAAGGCTGTTCGATGAGGTCGAGCTTAGCTAAGAAATTCTACCAAGATAATTGAAAGATTGGACGCATATTTTTTCAACGGCACATATATGACACAATTATGTATTTAATGCGCCGTAAATATAATATAAACAATTAGAAAAAAAGCTATAGCGGAGAGGGAGGGATTCGAACCCCCGGTACCCTAAGGTACGCTGCATTTCGAGTGCAGTGCATTCAGCCGGACTCTGCCACCTCTCCGAGCAAAAGTTCATACTGCGTATGAACTTTTGCGAGTCCCGCCGAAGCCTTTAGGCGAAGGCGGACAAGTAGTACGTTATAAAGAACGAATCTTCCACCCTAAAGGGCAGAGACGAAAAACTACAATTAAAAGAACGACTCAATATAAATGCACTGTTGTTGCCAACAACGCCTTAAGCCCGCCACACTATCTTTTTAGCTGACGACTCGCTGCAAAAAAACTATCAAGAATGCCCTTGCATTTGTTCTCAAGAATGCCACCAATAATGTCAACCTTGTGATTCAGGTATTTCCCTGAACACAACTGAACCGCTCCACCGCATCCACCATGCTCAAAGTCATCAGCTCCAAAGACCACCCGCTGAATCCTTGCATTTAGAATGGCACCAGCACACATGGGACAGGGCTCAAGGGTCACGTAGATGGTTGCATCCTTCAAACGCCAATCCCCAATGTGATTGGCTGCTGCCGTAATAGCCAGAATTTCAGCATGGGCAGTCGGATCATTCAAGGATTCGCGTTGGTTGTAGCCTTTGCCGATGATCTGATTATTCAAAACCACAATAGCTCCAACTGGGACTTCCTTGCGGGCAAATGCTTTTTCTGCTTCTCTGAACGCCTGTTCCATCCAATATGTATGGGAGTCGTTGTTCAACAGGGAAATACCTCTGGTACTTTGATCCATATCTACATCAAATTGATTATTTATTATTCAGTGCCGGATTGAAGGGGTGGGCTTTGATCTGTCCTTGTGAAAGTTCATGAAGATCCCATGAGAATGCATCAGCCTTATCTTTCTTAATCCTCAATCGAATTTTAACGCTATCAGCATAATCCTGGTCAAGTAGTCTGGCTTCGTAAGTTTCAATCAGTCGATACACCAGATTGGCACGTTCAAAATCACATTCACACTCCAGCGAGACTCTAGGTACAAAAGTTCTTTTCTTCAACAGTGGAAGCGCTTCATGAACAACGCCACTATAGGCCCGCATCAAACCACCCTTGCCCAACTTGGTGCCGCCAAAATATCGAGTTACCACGGCCAGAACGTTGGTCAGATTCGCTCCAACCAGCGTTTGATAAATAGGTTTCCCAGCAGTTCCAGCTGGCTCACCATCATCACTGACACGCCATACTTCCTCGTCACCAACGCCCATGCGCCATGCAAAACAATGATGATTGGCAGTATACTCGCGTTTTGTAACCTCAGTTAATAATATTTGAACTTCCTCTTCAGTTTTGAGAGGGAATATATCGGCAATAAATCTGGAAGCCTTTATTTTGGTTTGGTGCTGACAAACTTCTATGGGTTGGACCCAACTTACTTCGCTCATCTCAATACCGTAAATTTTCTGGTCATCACCGCATTATCTGTCACGATCTGGACAAAATAGAGACCTGCAGGGCTGCTTGCAGGGACCTGTAGCTCAACCACTTTCAACCCCTCGGAACGTTGCTGTCGGTCAGTTGATACGAGTTGTCCAAAGATATTGAATATTTTTAGCTCAACCCAACCTGGTTCGGCGATCATGTAACTCAATTTCGGTTGTACCAAACTGGGGATACTCGGGTTGGGCCACAGGAGTTGAATAATATTTTTTAAGGGCAAGGTACTCCCCTCAAACCTGAGGGTAAATGTAGTGCCGGCATCCCTATTACCATTGACGATTGGTAGAACGATATAATCTTGACTGCTTACATTGGTAAAAGCCACCCAATAGTCACCAAGTGCGCTCTTTAGGGAAGAACCATCCTCAAATCCATGATAGGTGAGATAAGCTATTTGCTTGCTGCCCATATCGCTACTTCGAATATGAAAATCAGAATACGTTGGGATGCTAAATTTTTTATAGGCGATCTCAAAGGGCTGCAAAACCACCCCCATGGTATCCGGAAAAATCTGTGGAAGTTCATATTCATGCATGCTCACTTCGGGCAAATCAAGCGCGTCAGGATAATACTCGTTTGTGACCGATCTGGAGCCCGTGAATACATTATACAGGGCGTATTTCCCAAGGGCCTGTGTCAAACTTGAACCCCATGCAGGTGAGCTCAATACCTGATCCAGGTTATCAGTGGCTTCCCTGCCCGATAATTCTTCCCAGATATCCAGCATGATATGCTTTCCACCTGATTTACCATATTCCAGGTCAAGTATTTGACCGAAAAGACCATGGCCATAGGAGAATGCAAATCCGTATCTATCATCATTGAGATTTGGGAAACTTGACTGCCTGAAATTGTCAGCCACATAAGCATGATAATCATCCACTTCGGGATAGCACTTTTCCTCCATCCAGGTACTGGAAATTTCATACCAGTAGGCATTGGAAGATACTGGTTCAAAGGGGTAAGCATATCTCAACTGAACCATGTGGAAAAATTCATGGGCAATGGTAACACGCAAGGCAGCAAGTCCACTTGTGGCATAACTGCTCTCCGTGTAATCGTTGTCAATGACAAGATATGTCATGGATGGTGCTGAATTTCCAAAGTAGGTCATTCCATAAAAGGTCCCATTCCAATCCCGAATATACACATCCAACTCGTCGCCATCTATGCCGTTATCAGGGAGAGGAGGGAGGAAACCCAGGTTGTTCACCAGAACCGTATAGGCCGAGTCCGCTGCCAGGGCTGCTTCCAGGACATAATTGGGTGTACCCGACATGCCTTCATTTGCCACGGCGTTTTCGCCCGTCCTCGTAAAATGTACTCGAAAGTGACCCGCAGGGCTGACAATGGACTCATCCAGGAGGGATTCATCAAATTGAGGGATATCCCTGTCACCGCTCCTGGTGACATGGGTTTCAGCGTGAGGTATAGATGCAAATCCGCATTTATATGCTAGCTCTGCTTGTCCCAATGCGCTGGACAGCAAGAGGATGATAGTTAAAAGATACCGCATTGACTATTTTTTCCGGAATGCGATCCGAATGGGGACACCTTCAAACCCAAACTGCTCACGGAAGCGATTTTCAATATACCGTTTGTAGGCTGTTTTGATCAAATCCGGGTAATTTGTAAAAATAACGATCACAGGTGGTTCAACTGCGACCTGGGAGCAATAGTTCAATTTTATTTCTTTCCCGTGAGGAGAAGCCGGTTGCAGCCTTGCCACGGCATCCTCGAGGAACAGGTTTAATTGTCTGGTTTGAATACGCTTTTGCTGCTCTTCGTGAATTTTTTTGACCAGATCAACCAATTTGAATATCCGTTTTCTTTCCAGGGTGGAAATAAACTGGATGGGGTAGTGCCTTAATTCAAACATATCATCAATGAGACCTTGCTTGAAATCACGCATGGTATTGGTTTCTTTTTCAATGAGATCCCACTTGTTGACCCCTACGATGAGACCTTTCCCGGCAGCGAGAACTTCTTCCATAACCCTGGCGTCATGGGATACGAACCCTTTCTCAGCATCGATTAAAACAATAACGACATGAGAGCTCTTGATGGCTTGCTGGGTTCTGATCGTACTATAATACTCGATTGAATCAGTGACCTTGGCCTTCCGACGCAAACCTGCCGTGTCAATCATTTCATAGGATTGTCCAAAATAATTAAAGGTGGTATTGATTGAATCTCGGGTCGTACCAGGTATATCGGTGACGATTTGTCGGTCCACACCCAGGAGTGCATTTGTCAGGCTGGATTTTCCTGCATTGGGCATCCCAACGATAGCGAAACGAATCACATTCTCATCAACGGTATCTTCAATTCGAATCTCACCAAAGGTGGAAACGACTTTATCCAGCGCATCACCAATACTTCTACCATTCAGAGCACTCACAGGAAAGACTTCACCAATTCCTAATTGGTAAAAGATATGAGCCTGAGTTTCGATGAATGCGTTATCAGCTTTATTGGCAAGAAGAACCAATGGTTTCTTGGATCTTTTTGCTTTTTTGACAATTTCTTCATCTTCCCAGGTGATGCCTACGACGCTATCAACCATGAGCATGATGACATCAGCTTCCTCTATGGCCATAATGGCTTGCTTACGAACTTCTTTATCAATGATATTTTCGCTACTGGGAATATATCCACCAGTATCTACCAGAAAGAAGGAGTGTCCTGCCCAGTCCGTTTCCACAGCAACCCGGTCACGTGTGACCCCTTCCTGCTCATGAACGATTGATAAACGTTTTCCAACAATCCTGTTGAAAAGTGTGGACTTGCCCACATTGGGTCGTCCGACAATGGCAACAACGGGTAATCTTAGCTCCATGGGCTCAGTATCTCCAGCATATCTTCATGGTGGATATACACAGGTACACCCAGTTTCTTTTCAATATCTTCACGTGTGTGGTCATCCAGTGTGATTCCATCTTCGCTAAACATGCGATAGGAGAGATAGACAGCATCTGCATCCACTTTATCCATCAACTGGGTGACCAGATCTCTAGCTGGAACCAAGCCTGTCACTGTGACAGTATCAGCTCCCAGCCATTCATTCAGAATGGGGACTATTTCATAGTCCAGATTTTCGATGGTATCAAGGGTCGGGGTAATCGTTCCCTTAAGAAAGGGATAGCCGAGAATACCCGTTGCAAAAACCAGGCGCGTTGGCTTTTTCAAAGTTGGTGGCAACATGGGAATACTGGCATTAAATCGGTTTGCGAAATCTCGGCATTGACCCACACCATTCTCCACCATGGAAAAGTCACCATAGTAACTATCATCTGGGATGGGCAAGCCAGCGAGGATAAAAAACTCATCACTGAGGAGTACAAAGTTATGGAATCCTGGAACATCGAATTTTTTCTGCTCAATTTCAAACCATTCAATGAAGGCTTTTGCTGTTTCTGGCGTATACGAAGTCAGATCAGGTTCATTGTCCCGGTATTTTGTCAAGCCCACAGGAACAATTGAAATGGATTGTACACCTGGTGCCATTTTGATGAGATCATTTATGGTCTGGAGGAGTATGTCACCATCATTCCAGCCTGGACAAAGTACGATTTGAGTATGTAGCTGAATCCGGTTGGCTGTGAGGTATTCAAGTTTTTCCGTGAGTTTATCATCTTTGCCATAGAGCAGCATTTTGCGCCGTGTCTCAGGGTCAGTTACGTGGACACTTATATAAAGGGGACTAAGTTGTTGCTCAATGACCCGTTCAAGCTGTTTGGGACCCATGTTGGTCATGGTAATATAATGTCCATGTAAAAAGCTGAATCGGAAATCACCATCCTTGAAATTCAAAGCTTCTCTGACGCCAGGAGGATTTTGATGTGCAAAGCAGAACACACAATTGTTAGCACAGGACCTGATTTTCATCGGTTCAACTATGATTCCGAGTTCCTCATCCAGGCTTTTTCTAATATTTATTTCTTGAGAGATCCCAGCCCTAAGAATTTTTATTTTGAGATCTTCATCAGCTGAATAAAACGCATAATCTATCTCATCAGATATGTTGCGATCATTTATGGATAACAAATTATCACCCACCTGAATACCCATGGCTTCAGCAGGTGTTTTCGGAGTAATAGCTACAATATTCATCGCGTGAATATATTCAGTACCCTATGGCGATGAAACGTTTTGATGGCTCGGCTCTGCCTAATAAATCAAGGGACTGCAGCTAAAAATTTCATGCGTTTATCTTGTTTCGGTTAAATATTTTAATAATTGCCCATTCCTTGGTTGTGAACTGTTGAGGAGCGTCTAAATTTTCCGCCATGTTGTCGGTATTTATCCGCCTTCGCAGAATATCCCCAGGTTTTTCAGGGATAAGCAAGTCTGAATATACTGACTCGACGCGATTTTTAGATAGCGGTTCGCGGATAATCGCGACGGAGCTCGAAAAGAGCGAAGTCGGATTATTGGAAGCCAAGTGTACGCAACTTTTTTTAGTTGGTACGCATATAGACTGATTCTTATAGAGGTGATAATATGTCTATCCTTCCCTTTTGCGGGACGATTTATAACCCTGAAAAATTTCCGAATCTATCTGATGTAATAGCCCCCCCTTATGATGTAATCTCACCTCAAGAAAGACGATTTTTCCTGTCCAGGTCACGGTTCAACTGTGCTCGTCTCATCTTGGGTGATGAAAAAAAAGGTGACTATTTTGAAGATGAATTCTATGAAGGAACTCGGGATCTGATGAAGCAGTGGCATGACGATGCCACTTTGTGCAAACGCGAGCAACCTGGACTGTTCTTTCTGCACCAGTTTTTCACGGGTCCAGACGGTGAGCAGCATCTCCGGAAAGGCTTCATTGCACTCATGCCACTGGCTCCCTATGGGGCTGATACGGTGAGAGCGCATGAAAAAACTCATGCTGGTGCTATTAAAGACAGACTCAGATTAACCACGGTTACAAAAACCAATTTTTCTCAGATTTTTTTCACCTACCAGGATGAAGATAATAAAATCATTAAGCTGCTGGATGAATCACTGCCTAAAGCAGTACTTAAGCTGGATGGCCGGAACGAAGCCACCGGTGTGGAAAATATCTGTTATTTGATTGAAGATGAGGATGTCATAGCAGAAGTCCAGGAAATGATGGATAACAAGCCCGTCTTCATTGCAGATGGACATCATCGATATGAAACACTTCGACAATATCAGAAACAGCGCCTGGATGAAACTGGTTTTTCAGAGATAGATGCGAATTATATCATGGGGTATTTCTCATGTTCGCAAGATAAGGGATTAAAAGTTTATCCTACCCACCGCACCTTAAGAGGCTTGCCAGATTTCTCATATCAGATCCTTATGGACAAATTGTTCGATTACTTTGAGATTCTTAAGATGGATATGGAAGATATTGAATTAGGCCACGACCATCGTACTCTCATTATGGCCAATGATGAGGGGAACCCCATTGCCCTCAGACTAAAAGATGAAGCCTATAACGATCTTCGCCATCGCCTGGAAGACCCTATCCTGGCAGAGATGGATACAGTAATCCTGGAAGAAATCGTTCTAAAGGGCATCCTCCATCTGACAGATGAGGATCTTGAACTTCATCGTTATATCGAATACCACAGGGATATTGATAGCTATTGGGAAGCCCTGCGCTCCGGGAGTCAGGTCGGCTGGATTATGAATTATCCTGACAACAATATTTTATTTGAGATAGGGGGACGAGGTCTTCGACTTCCACAGAAAAGTACCTATTTCTTTCCAAAACTACCAACGGGCATTGTTTTTAGAGAATTGGAGGACTAGAGAGGCATGAAACCAAAATTGTTTATTCCGGGACCAACCCATGTGGAACAGGATGTGCTTGATTCAATGGCGCAATATCCCATTGGCCACAGGACATCTGACTATCGAGAGTTACAGTCCAAGGTCGTATCAGGAATTAAGGAGTGTTTATACACCAATCAGTCCGTTTTAGTTTCCACCAGTTCAGCAACTGGTTTGATGGAAGCCGGTGTCCGTAATCTAAGCAATCGTAAGGTTGCTAACTTTGTTTGTGGCGCTTTTTCAAAGAAACAGGCAGATATCACTAAAATCTGTGGTCTGGATCAGGATGTATTTGAAGTGGACTGGGGTCAAGCAATCACTGCAGATTTTGTTGATAGGGTTCTCGCAAAAGGTAACTATGATCTGGTCACAGTGGTTTTCAATGAGACCTCTACTGGTGTAATGAATCCCCTGCAGGAAATTGGTGAAGTCGTTAAAAAATATCCAGATGTCCTGCTCATGGTTGATGCAGTAAGTGGAATGATGGGGTCTCCTATAAAAGTTGACGAGTGGGGTATTGATATGGCACTGGCAAGTGTTCAAAAAGCCTGGGCATTGCCACCTGGTTTTGCAGTTACTTCCCTTTCTGACAGGGCGCTTGAGCGTAGTCGTTCGATCGCTGACTCTCAAAAGGGTTATTATTTTGATTTTGTAAGAATGCACAAAGCTGGTGAAAAGTCAGAGACCATGGTTACACCCAGTATCCCACATTTGTACGGCCTCTCCAAACAATTAGACAGAATTATAGCTGAAGGATTGGAGAATAGGTTCGCACGACATAAAGAAATGGCCGAAAGAGTACGTGAGTGGGGTATAGATCGGTTTGGACTCTTTGCCCAGCCAGGTTATGAATCTGATACCCTAACCTGTTTTGGCAATAACGCAGGGATCGACTTGATTGCACTTGCTACTGAAATGAAATCAAGGAATTATCTCATCTCAGGTGGATATGGTGATTTGAAGGGGAAAACCTTCAGGCTGGCCCACATGGGAGATCTGCGAATGGAAGATATTAACGATGTACTCGGTGTACTGGATGAGGTTATAGAAGCACTATGACAAAAAAAATTCTGATTACTGACCCCCTTTCACCTGCTGGTATCGAAGTCCTGAAAAATGCAGGGCTTGAAGTGATAGAAATCCTGGACCAGGATGCAGAAAAAATGAAGGTCGCTCTACCAGAAGTAGAGGGCTGGATTATCCGTAGCGGTACAAAAATTGGTGCTGAAGCGCTCAGCAAAGCCAGCTCTCTCAAGGCAATTGGCCGGGCTGGTGTGGGAGTGGACAATATTGATATTGCTGCAGCGACTTCCCATGGGGTTGTTGTTATGAATACCCCGGGAGGCAATACTGTCTCCGCAGCAGAACATACAATAGCTTTGATGATGTCACTGGCCAGAAACATCCCAGCTGGAGATAGTTCGATGAAAGCTGGTAGATGGGATCGTAAAACGCTGGTTGGTACCGAGTTAAAGGGGAAAACGCTGGGATTGATAGGTCTGGGCCGAATCGGTCAGGAAGTCGCTCGCCGGGCACTGGGTCTGCAAATGAAGGTGATCGGTTATGATCCCTATGTCGCTCAGGATCAGCTGGTTGTCAAAGATATTGAGGTGAAGAGCCTTGAAGATGTCCTGGTGGGTTCTGATGTGATTTCACTTCACTTGCCTCGTACCGAGGATACTCTAAATTTGATCAGCACACCTGAGCTGAAGAAAATGAAATCATCAGCAACCATAATCAATTGTGCCCGTGGAGGCCTGGTAAACGAGGGTGATCTGGCAGCCGCACTAAATGAAGGCATCATTGCCGGTGCCGCCGTCGATGTCTACACAAGTGAGCCTGCTGTGGATAACCCACTTGTAACTGCCAACAATATTGTTCTGACTCCCCACCTGGGGGCAAGTACCCGTGAAGCTGGAGAGAATGTTGCAGTTCAAGTAGCCACCCAACTCAAAGATTACCTCATTAGTGGTCAGTTAAGCAATACCATTAACTTACCCATATCCGATATGAGTATTTTGAAAACCATAGGTGGCTCGCTGGAATTGGCATATAAATTGGGCAGTTTACAGCACCCATTGCACAAGGCCGGGATAAAATCTATTAGACTCAGTTACAATGGTGACTCTAAGCACATCAAACCTTTGCTGTATTCTGCTTTTGAAGGGATCATGCACGATCGTTTTGACGGTGTTATCAATCTCATCAATGCTAAATCAGTGGCTGAATCACGAGGAATCGCATTGAGTACACTATCGGATTCCAAGCTGAGTCAGGTGCAAAATGTTATTGCAGTCAAAGTAGAATCTGACGGTGGGGCTGACTGGGAGTTGCAGGGTTATCTGGATCAACATGGTGGGAGAAGGCTAATTCGTGTAAATGAATTTCATGTTGATGTCCTTTTAGATGGTCCCTTACTCCTGATTTTGAACCATGACGTCCCTGGTGTTGTTGGCGTGGTAGGAACCCTGCTTGGTAACAATGCAGTGAATATTGCTGAATATTCATTAAGTCGTTTGGAAGGTGATACAGCACTATCATTGATTAAGTGTGATTCAGCTCCGACTGATGATATTATTGAGAAATTAAAGAGTATTTCTTCCATAAAGATGTGCTATTTTCTCGGGTGACAGTTGTAGACATTTTTTTGCATTCAGGGGAAGGAGAGGCTGTCCATCTGTCCCATGAAAAAACATTAGAGGTATCGAGATGACTGAAGAAGAAAAACAACCAGAGCAAGAACAAAAGGAAGTTAAGTCAGATCGTAGATCGAAATTAATGGGCGATATGATGAAGGGTTTGCGCGATTTTGGTTCAGCCGCCATGGACAAAGCTGAAGAATATGGAAAAATTGCCAGCGATAAAGCTGAAGAACTCACTAAACTTGGTAAAATCAAGTTAGATATACACCAGCTAAATCGGAGTCGTACAAAAAATCTTTCTGAATTAGGCGAACTGGTTTTCAATTTAAGCGAGGAAAAAAAGCTGAAAGATTTAGCCAAGCATGAGAACTTTGCTGCGCTGATCAAATCAATTAAAGCACTCGATATTGAGATCAAACAGAAAGAAGCTCACGCTGAGACTGTTGAGATCGAAGAGATTAAAGAGGATAAGGGATAAAGAGGATTATTCTTAGAATGAACCCTCTCTCTAAAATACCTTTTATAAGGTCCAAAAATCCTTGTTATCAATTACGCTTCGGAGTATACTTCGCAGTCAAACAAGGTAGGTATAGAAATCGGTAATATGATCGGAAGGAAAAGTAGTATAAAAATGAACACCCCTGATGGTTTTCGATTTTTCCTGATTAACGATAAAAAGAATCGTGTGAGAGAGATGTTTTTCTCAAAACCCACGGTTTTATCTGTGAGCATTACTGTGACCTTGACTGTCATGGGACTAGGCGCATTTCTTTTCTCAAGTCTTTCCACCACACAGTATGATCTAAAAGTTCAGAGCCTCAAAGGTCAAAACAAGGAACTGGTTCGTGTCATGGAAGACATGAAAATTCGTCTGGATGATGCTGAAGACAAATTGACAGAGCTTGTGGATCGGGATGAAGCCCTGCGCGTTTATGCTGATCTTCCTTCAGTTGATGATGATGTCCGCGCTCTGGGAACTGGTGGTACCGTCAATGATTACGCAGCAGATTATCATGATCTCATGCCATATACTGATTTAAATCTCAATTCGCTGGAAAGCAATTTATCCAGCCTGGGTCGTGAAATCACACTTCAACTCAATAGCTATGAGCAGATATATTCAAAACTTTCTAAGGATGTAGAAAGATTGCGCAAAACGCCATCAATCCAACCCGTGAATCTTGGATATATGACATCCCCATTCGGCTCACGGCCTGATCCATGGACTGGTAAGCGAAGAATGCATCACGGTCAGGATTTCGGTGTTCTCAGTGGAACACCTGTCTATGCACCTGCAGATGGAGTTGTGAAATCGCGAAACGGTAAGACAGGTTATGGAAATACTATTATTATTGATCATGGCTATAGTATAAAGACAATTTATGCTCATTTAAGCAGATATGTCGTTAAACCCGGGGATGAAGTAAAACGTGGAGATTTAATTGCTTATTCAGGAAATACCGGAAGAAGTACTGGACCTCACCTGCATTATGAAGTCCGTGTTAAAAATGTTCCTGTTAACCCCAGACATTACTTCTTGACTGATAAAATCGAACTATAGAATTATAGTATAACAATAGTTAAAACGTCCGGAAATTTCCGGACGTTTTTTTTATCGTGTGCCGTGCATGGTTAATAACTAGGTGGTGCAAGTCCACTGTGGAGGATTGTAGTTTCCAACCACTAGTCGAGAGCAAGGGTGTCGTGGGTGACTGCGAATCTGAAGGAAGCTTAAGACAAATTTCC